>JBHEOF010000228.1:0-790 GCA_046261715.1 Bacteroidales bacterium | reverse complement strand
GCCTTAACTTCCATCGAAGAGGTAACATTCTGCAGAGTTGCCGAACCGTCTCTTAATTAGCAAGCTTTTTTACCTCAAAGCCGCCCAATCAGGCTTCTGAGCTTAAGTGCCCAGACACGCCAAATTGCTTCCCGAACGATTGACTTAGACATTTTTGAAACGCCCTCTTCCCTCTCTTTAAAGATGATGGATACTTCTTTAAGGCGGAATCCGGCAATCCACGCGCGGTAGTGAATTTCAATTTGAAACGCGTATCCGTTTGATCGTATCCTGTCGAGGTTTATCGATTCCAGTACTTTTCGATGGATACATTTAAACCCGGCCGTGGTATCTTTAACGGGCAGACCGGTGATTACAAGCGACTGAGAGGCCAGTTGACAATACTAATCCCATTTGAATAACGTGACCCAATCGCCAGGTCGGCTTCATCTGCTTCAACGGGTTCAATCAGACGGGGGAGATCTTCAGGGTTATGGGAAAAATCAGCATCCATCTCGCATATAAACTGATAGTTGTTACTCAATGCATATCTGAATCCAGTGACATATGCCGTACCAAGACCCATTTTACCTTCTCTTTCAATCAAATAAATACGCCCGGGACACTCATTCTGAAGGGATTTTACTATCTCAGCTGTACCATCAGGTGAGCCGTCATCCACAATCAGAATATCTATCTGCTTCTCCAGCGCCAATGTTTTCTGAATCAGCTTACTGATGTTGTTCGATTCGTTGTAAGTCGGTATGATGACAACTGATTTGTTCATCGTTATTGGCCCTTAGCTCTAACC
>JBHEOF010000227.1:345-797 GCA_046261715.1 Bacteroidales bacterium | reverse complement strand
GAAAATACTCCGGGTACATTTATGATTTAGTTGGCACTATTTACCAGAAAAAAGGGAACTTCAATCAAGCATTGGATGCCTACAAAACAGGATTAAGGTTAAATACAGAGCAAAACAATTTTAACGGACTATCAAACAGTTGCATTTCGTTAAGTCATATATACCTTGTGCTCAATAAGCCTGATTCCAGTTTGTTTTATGCATACAAAGGATTGGAAACTTCAAGAGGTATTGGGGATTTACCGGGTATGGTGGAAGGTTATTACTCACTTTCAACAACATATAGTAAATTAAATAAAATCGATAGTGCCTTTATATATTTACAGTTGGCCAGTTCACTGCATGACAGTTTGAATAATGTTGAAATAAAAAACCTGACTTCCTATCAAAACCTTAGTTTTAATGAGCAAATGCGATTGAGGGAATTGGAAGAAGAAAAAGCCAGCTTCCAA
>JBHEOF010000227.1:0-245 GCA_046261715.1 Bacteroidales bacterium | reverse complement strand
CTGTTGGTGATTGCATTTTTCCTGTTCCGAAATAACAGGAACAAACAAAAGGCAAACAAAATCCTTCAGGAGCAAAAGGAAGAAATTCAAACCACGTTAGAACAACTCAAATCCACCCAATCCCAACTCATCCAATCCGAAAAAATGGCCAGCCTTGGGGAACTCACCGCAGGTATTGCTCATGAAATTCAAAATCCGTTGAATTTTGTGAATAATTTTAGCGAAGTAAGTAATGAGTTGATTAA
>JBHEOF010000226.1:495-826 GCA_046261715.1 Bacteroidales bacterium | reverse complement strand
CCTTTTCCGGATAGGTACTGTTAAAAAGAATATCGCTAAGCAGTTCGGCAGTTCGTTCGTAAAATTCTGTAAGAAACGTACTGTAAAGTGTGGTTTCTTCTTTTGTTGTGTAAGCGTTCAATTCGCCGCCCACATCTTCAATCCGGCTTAAAATATGAAAAGCTTTTCGATTTTTTGTTCCCTTAAAAACAGAGTGCTCGATAAAATGGGCCAAACCATGCTCATCGGGTGCTTCGTCACGCGAACCGGTGTTGATAAGAATACCCAGGTGACCCACAGGCGAATCAGCATATTTGTGAATCAGCCGAATGCCATTGGGCAATGTATATGT
>JBHEOF010000226.1:0-265 GCA_046261715.1 Bacteroidales bacterium | reverse complement strand
TTGAAATTTCTTTGTGAATTTAAAAAAATGCTTACTTTTGCAACACCAAAATAAAGGGGTGTCGTTGCTCATCCCGATGACTATCGGGAGGTAGAGCAACAGGCTAAAAAAGGTGCCATAGCTCAGTTGGTAGAGCAACGGACTGAAAATCCGTGTGTCCCTGGTTCAACTCCAGGTGGCACCACAACGCAGAGTGTCTTTTAAAGATACTCTGCGTTTGTTTGTAGGCAGGCCGCGGCCTGCAGAAGTTTTGAATGTTTTTTAT
>JBHEOF010000225.1:0-859 GCA_046261715.1 Bacteroidales bacterium | reverse complement strand
ATATATAAGATTATTATCGCTTACGTCAATATTCAAACCGGTAAGGTATTCGATAAAGGAATATGGATAAATGTTTTGAATTACATAGCGACCTCCCAGTGTGGTAGCTATTTCACTGCTGAGCATCTTCGCATTGCTGCCTGTAACAAACACCCTGTAGCCCTGATCGGCAAGCCGGCGTGCGAATTTTTCCCAATGGTCAATAATTTGTATTTCATCCAGAAAAAAAACAGGTTTACACTCATACATTTCTTCGTAACAAACCTTTATCTGATCCAGGTCAGAGGAAGTAAACGATATAATCCTGTCATCTTCAAAATTAAAATACAGAATCTCATCTTTTGTATGTCCTGCCTGAAGTAAATGATGAATTTGCTGATACATCATATATGATTTTCCGGCACGGCGCAAACCTGTAAAGACATAGTTAAGTCTTTCTTCGATAACATAATTACGTACCTGAAGTGTAATTTCAACCACTTTTTGCTGGTACTCCGCAATTAATATTTTTATGAGATCCTTTTCCATGAATTGATATATTGTAGAATATATTCGACAAATATAGGGTATTTGCATCGATTATAAAAGACATATACGTCCTTTTCTAATTTTTTACTGATTGACTTTTCGGAATTGGTATTATTAATTGCTTAGCTTTCCTGGATTCGGAGCTTTACCCTGTTTTGATTTAGAAAATCAGCTTGTGGATAATTTTTTTCAAATAATAGCTACAATGAGGGCGGTAATGTGCATGGAAGGGTTGGGGGTGGTTATATAAAAGACAACCTGCCAAATCAGCAAGTTGTCTTATCAAGTCGGGGTGGCAAGATTCGAACTTGCGACCTCCTGCTCCCAAAGC
>JBHEOF010000224.1:0-889 GCA_046261715.1 Bacteroidales bacterium | reverse complement strand
CCATAATAGTATTTGTCAAATATAAGCAATATTTTATGTAAAACAGAGGGGGGCGGGATGTTAAATTTACATAATTTTCTTTAAGATGTAAGAACAAGCAGACTGCAACAACCTGTTTTACTTGCACTTACCTGAGCACCACCACTTAGCTTGCTTTGTTGATTTAACATATCGATTTTCGATTTAACAGTAGTCATCTGAGGATTTGGGGTCACTGCTGTTACTCGTCGGACGACTGGGAGTCGTCTGACGAGGGGGGTCGCTGTTCCTCGTCCGACGACTTGAAGTCGTCCGACGAGTAAATATCATAAAAGCCTTATTTCAAAAATACCTTCAACCTTAATAGAGTCAGGCATACCGGCATTGATAATTCCTTCTATGACCGGCATATTGCAGGGCGAGCAGGCGTGGGCTTTGAGGTAGAGTATGTTCTGCAGGCTGGCATCGCCGGAACCAAAGGAGGTATGGTTACTCGTCAGACGACTTTGAGTCGTCTGACGAGTGGGACTTTAAACTAATCAATCCTAAACTCAAAAAGGTAATCAGGTTCACTCAATGAAATTCCCACAATGCATTTATCTTCAGGGCATACATCGAATGAGAATAATCTTTTGTCTAATTTGATAGATTTGACGGGTTCCCCTTGCCATGTCCAGACATGAATCTCCTGCCCAAAATCTGATGGAGTAAATGGCCCTGCAAACAAGTCAGGATATAACTCACCCTTCGTCTCACCGGCATAAAGTGCATAAATATATTCTTTTGTTGACTTTACCTTAAAATAATTTTCAGTCAGGCTCAATATATCATCCTCAGTAGCGTCAGGGTCAATAGTTGCGTATGGAAAATTCTGTTTGCCACTTAATCTGAATTCATTAATAATTTCTCC
>JBHEOF010000223.1:0-910 GCA_046261715.1 Bacteroidales bacterium | reverse complement strand
TTCTTTGTCATTTTGAAATTTAGTTTTATCAAAGAGATCTCGAAGATGAGTTTTGTCGGTTAATGAAATACTCAAAATTTGCAAAACTTCATATGTGCTTCTATCAAGTTGCATATCTTTCTGGACAATTGCGACTAAGCAATAAGTACACATGGCAGCATAGATTTGAATTCGGACTGCATTTTCAGTAGTACCCCAGAATTTCTTAATTTTCAGATGTTGCTTTAACCATTTGAAGAAAAGCTCAACTTGCCAGCGATTTCTGTAAAGTTCAGCTACCTGAAGGGCAGAAATGTGCATCGCATTGGTTAAGAATATAAGCTCACGCTTTTGTTCCTCATCCCAATATCTGACCAATCGAAGATGTTCTGGATAGTATTGCTTAGGATAAAAACCTGTCAATTCAATCGTTATATCTGAAAGTACGTTCCTGGGCAATCTGCGTTTCCATTTGATGGGCTTATATTGAAGATTTTTCTTTGCTCTGACAATAAAGAAGGCTCCTATCTGATGAATCTTATACAACATCTTAAAGTGGTTATATGCACGGTCAAATATGTAATATGATCCTGATTCATAGGGAATTTCTTTCATTGCCGTAGAGTCGTGAACAGAAGCTTCGGTAATATGAAAGAATGTAGGAATTTGTGTCTCCACATCGTATAATGTATGCACTTTGATTCCGCCTTTTTTCTTACGGAACTTCGCCCACCAAAATACGGAAAGGCATAAGTCAATAGTTGTTGAATCAAATGCATAGACATTACCCGAAAGCTTGAAGATGTCAGAAACTCGTTTTTGTCTGGCTTGGTTTACTAAATAGTAAGCAAACTCTTCAAAAATGCGATTGTCTCTGTCCTGATTAGCTCTTGCCAAGGATGATTTCGAAATATTCTTGCCCATTCCCAAA
>JBHEOF010000222.1:0-913 GCA_046261715.1 Bacteroidales bacterium | reverse complement strand
GGAATGGAAGAAAACGCTTTGTTAAAAACCGGAAAAAAACCCTGCAAAAAGAATGTTTCGAACTGGTCATTCGTCATGTCCTCAGTTGCGGGTTTAACCTTTTCAATAGTAACCATGGCGCCTGGTTTGACATTTTGGCTGTAACCAGTTAAACCAGACAGTAAAAAAGTTGCCACTAATACCAATGTAATTCGTTTCATGATGATTAATTTTAGTTAATGATTTACAGACTTTAAAATATATTTTTTCTTTTTTAGCCCTAAAGCACTATATATTCATTGCCATTTACCCAGGTTGTCATTTTTTCACATCGGTCCTGGATTTCGCGCATATTATCAAAGGCCTGCTTTGCTTTTAGCTTTCCTTCCTCCGTGAACAATTTGTTATATTCTGCCAGCGATTCGTAAACAACAAATTCAGTGTATTTGCCTGTTCTTTCTCCTCTGTCACCTTTTAATACACAATATTGCACACCCGGAAAGCTTTTCCTGAAGGCCGGTCCGTATTCATTTTGAAAAAACTGCTCCAACTCTTCGTATGACATGCCCTCTTCCAAAGTAAATTCACTTTCATATACACCTACCACGTTACCTGCTTTTACATCGATGCTTTTTCCTGAAAACGGAAGTACCAGATAATTTGTATAAGCTAAGTTGGATACTTTTTCAAGATATTTATTCCAGGTTTCTCCCATGTTTTCTAAGCCTTTTTTTGTTTCTTCGCTGGATACTCCTGGCTTTGGAAACCATCGATTTCTTTCGTCCAATGATTCAAAAACATAAAATTCAGCATACTCTCCCATCCTTTTTCCTTTCACCTTTTTCATTAAACTTATCGGAATGGAAGAAAACGCTTTGTTAAAAACCGGAAAAAAATCCTGCAAAAAGAATGTTTCGAACTGGTCATTCGTCAT
>JBHEOF010000221.1:617-935 GCA_046261715.1 Bacteroidales bacterium | reverse complement strand
GGAGTCAGCAGAAATTTTTTAAATCCGGGATAATCAGGGTCGGGTTGAATTCCACCTAACCACCGGTAAAACCATTCTGAAACACTTCCGAACATGGGATGACAATTGGAGTAAGTATTGTCGCTTTCTTTCCAGGTTTCCCAGAGTGTGGTGGCGCCACTGCTGATCATGAAACCCCAGCCGGGGTATTCCGGGCTGTTTACTATCTGAAAAACTTTTTCGGGAGAAACATATTTCGAAAGCACCTCGAGAATATACTTTGTTCCAAAAATACCGGTGGTAAAGTGGCCGGCAGGTGCCTGTCCGATTGCATTCAGC
>JBHEOF010000221.1:0-607 GCA_046261715.1 Bacteroidales bacterium | reverse complement strand
CACGGCTCTATCTGTTTCAACTTCCGGAACTATATTGTAATAGAGTAAAGTAGCAAACAGAGTTTGCCGGTTAATTTCTTCCGTAACCGGTTTGTCCCAGAATTCTTCCTTCAACTTTAATCTTATTTTTTTTGCAAGCTGAGCATAATGTTTTTCACTCTCACTGTCATTTAAAACTGAAGCAAATTCCTGCATAATTTCCGCACAAAAGAGATAGTGACTGGTACCGGTTAGTTCTACGGGAACAGGAACCAACGATTCGTGATCGCCCAATCCGGAATCCACCCAACCTTCAGGGTGAAGCCGGGCTGCCTTTTCCATCCATTTTTTATTGAATTCATACATTTCTCTGACCAGAGCCTCATCATTATAATAAAGATACAGGTAGTATTGCGTTATTAGGAAAGCCGACTCCCAACTCAGACCACAATACTGGATTCCCACATATGGAGCGGTGTCCACAAAAACGGAATCGTTCATGGCATCTATCCAGTCATAGATGGTTTTCCTGTAAAACGACTGCATGTCGAAATTATAGATAAAAGCTTCGCGGGTGGCATTTAAGTCGCCGCCATATCCAAATTTTTCCCGTGCAGGACAATCTGAC
>JBHEOF010000220.1:0-952 GCA_046261715.1 Bacteroidales bacterium | reverse complement strand
CCTGTTGGACCGGGCAACAAAAAGGCTGCAAGCCTTGAATAACACAGCCCGGGGCAGCGCCCCGGGTAAACGGGCAGCCTGAAAAGGGCGCTGCGAACGAATTTTCATTCAATGGCAATGGGTTGTTGACTATAATACTACCTATTCTTTAGACCACTAAAAGAAGATACTAAGTTGATTTAATTGTTTATTATTATTGTTATTCATACTGTTAATATCGGGAAATAACTCCTTAGAGTTATTCTCGATATTAACAGTTTTCTTTTTTGCTTCTTTTTTCTTTTGTTGATAACTCATGCACATTGTTGATAAATCGTTAATGGGATTTTACGTCCTATTCCCTGGTGTGTTTTCTTTGTGTTATATTCAGTAAAGAACTCATTTAACCCCAGGTACAGTTCCCAACCGTTTTGTGCCGGATGTAAGTAAACATAATCCTGCTTAACGGTTCTCCACAGGCGCTCTATAAAGATATTATCAATGGCTCTGCCTTTGCCATCCATGCTAACTCTTATTTCAGCGTTATCCAGATAGTCTGTCCACAGTGCACTGGTAAATTGACTGCCTTGGTCGGAGTTGATAATCTCTGGTGCACCATGGGTTTCTATAGCTTTCTTTAATACCTCTAATGAACAGGTAGCCTCCAGACTGTTGGATATGTCCCAGCCTACAACATACCGACTATACAGGTCTATTATGGCCGTGAGATGCATGAATCCTTTTTCCATCGGTATAAAGGTAATATCAACAGCCCACACCTGATTGGGTCTCTCAACGGTAAGATTGCGCAAAAGATAAGGACGAACATACTTGGCATTGCCTAACTTGCTTAGGTTCTTTTTAGGGTATATTGCCATTACTCCCATTTTACGCAGCAACCTACGTACTCGCTTATGATTTACACTAAATCCTTTGCCTCTTAAAAAATCCTGCATTTGCAACACTCCATAGG
>JBHEOF010000022.1:45039-45585 GCA_046261715.1 Bacteroidales bacterium | reverse complement strand
ATACATTTGAAGTAAATGGCAGCGGAATAGTAACAGTTGTATCAACCGCTGATCTGGATTATTCCAATTTTGAAGAAATAAATCCCGGTGAAAAAATTTCCATAGATGGTATTCGTATTGGTTTTCTGCAGGAAGGAAGCAAATTTGATCTTACAAACTGGAAAATTATTCAAAACAATTAGTCTCTGATTCAGCATTATACTGCAGAAAAAACATCTACTCCTGTTAGTTTTTAAATCTCCTGAATTAAATTTCATCTTTTATCATTGAAACTCATTTTCGCTAAATCTGTTTTTTAAAGGTTTTGCATGGATTATTCCTGAATTTTATGTAGGTTTGATATACTACTTATGAATGTCAGAACCTTCCCTCCGGCAGCCCGATAATTGTTTCAAATCAAAAGCTGAAAATTATGAAAACTACAGATCATGATTTCGATGTAAAAAAATTTTACTTTTATTATGGGCCCAATCATTATTTACCCCGCAGAGCTATGGTTTTCAACCTTTACGTTGCGCCTGAAGGACCCGAAGCAGATTTTTACAA
>JBHEOF010000022.1:0-45029 GCA_046261715.1 Bacteroidales bacterium | reverse complement strand
CCTTTGTACTTGAAGTATTTCCGAAGCTAAGCAATTTTAACATCCAGTCTGTTGCCGATTTGTTTGCTTACACCTTGCTTGAAGTAATGCGCATGGACATTAATCTTTACCTGAATGATTTTGCAATCTCGGAAGATAGCAGCGACTATGTTATAGCTATAGAATTTCTGGATGATTATTCGGCTGAAGATGCTGCAATACTGGTAAGTGAATGGTTTAAGGCAATAAATGAAGGTACTGTTGAAGATTTTAATTTCAGGAAACGCTTTGAAATTCTTCAGTCGGTTTTCGATAAATCATTGCTGGGCGGACCCACCTTGTATGCATTGGTAGAAGCCGGTTTAAAAAATGATATCCCGGTATTTTTCCTGGAAGAAGAAAACCAGTATCAGTGGGGATACGGAATTAAGCAGCTTCGCGGGCGATCAACCACATTCCATACCGATGGTGTTAAGGATACGGAATTTACTATGTACAAGGATATGGTTACCGATTTTTTACACATGTGCGGCTTTCCTACTCCGGCAGGTAATAATTGCTTTACAGAACAGGAAGCTATTTCAGAAGCAGGTAAACTTGGTTTTCCTTTGGTAGTGAAACCGGTAGCCGGACATAAAGGACAGGGAGTAATTACAGATGTAAATTCAGAATCAGAGCTTAAAGTTGCTTTTCAAAACATTGTCGATAATGCCCAAAAGGAAAGTCAGTATTTTGATGGTGCCATAGTACAACAGCAAATCAAGGGAAAAGACCACCGTCTGCTTACCATTGACGGAAAATTTGTTGCTGCATTAAAACGTGAACCGGCCTTTGTTATCGGTAATGGTAATAACAGCATCGAAGAGTTGGTTGAAATGGAAAATCAAAAAAAGATCAGAAAAGACAATGCCCGTTCACCACTTACCAAAATCATTCCTGACAATGATATGATCCAATTCCTGAAGATGCAAAATCTGCATCCGGGATCAGTACCTGAAGCAGGACAAAAAATCTATCTCCGGCGTATAGCCAATATTTCTGCAGGTGGCGTTTCGTTTAACGTTACAAATGAGATACATCCTGAGAACAAGGTACTGGCCGAATCTATTGCAGGCTTCTTCAATGTCAAATGCCTGGGAATAGATATTCTTACTGAAGATATTTCCACACCATGGTCTGATGAAGATTTCGGCATCATTGAAATCAATGCAGGGCCCGGGGTGTTCATGCACCAGTCACCTGCCTTTGGTGAAAACATAAATGTGCCCGATAAAATATTGCTTTCGCATTTCAAAGAGGCAGAATTATCAAGAATACCCATTATTGCCGGTAACAATATTACGCAATCACTATTGACAAGCCTTATAATGGAAATCCATGACATAAAACCAGGATTATTTACAGGTGCATTAACCCGTGAAGGGATATTCTTTAACGGAAAATACTTCTTTAAAAATGAAAGCCATGAGCAAAATATAAAGATTATCCTGCGTCATCCTAAAACAGAATTGGCCATCATTAATCATATTAAGGAAGATATTTATGACTATGGTTTCTTTCATGAAGGAGCTGATATTATTATTCTGGATCACCCCAATTGGGCTGAAGAAACATTAAAGGAACAACTACTTGCCGGAGGCTGCCTGGTGGAAATTACCGATAATAACATCAGCCTGACAATGAACAGCAACGTTACTGAGACTGTTAAATACACTGGAAAAGATAAAGAAAAAAAACTGGTTGAGCTTATCAGGCCACTCATATTTGATATGATAGATAAATACGATATGTGAATTTTACATGGAAAGGAAAATCCATATCTTTGACAACATTACAAATCAAAACAAATCCGAATACATACAAAGATATTATGATGATCTTATTTAAAAATTGTGATTTATATTCTCCTGAGAAACAGGGGAAAAAAGATATTCTTATTGCAGGAAAAAAGATTGTAGCCATCGGTAAAAATCTTGAATTACCAAAAGGTACAGAAGGTAAGGTCATAGATGCCAAAGGGCTAAAAATGATTCCCGGCCTTATTGATGCCCATGTGCATATTGCCGGTGCCGGTGGTGAAGGTGGACCCGCAAGCCGCACTCCTGAAATACAGCTTAGTCATATCCTTGAAGCCGGAGTAACCACTGTTATAGGCTGCCAGGGTACCGATGGCATGACACGAAGCCTTGAATCAGTGTTGATGAAAGCCAAAGGACTGCGACAGGAAGGTGTAAGTGCATGGATTTATACCGGTTCATACCAGGTGCCCACTCCTACTTTACTCGGAGATGTGGGTCGTGACATTGCTCTTATTGAAGAGGTCATTGGTGCCGGTGAAATAGCTATTTCAGATCACCGAAGTTCGTTTCCTTCTGCCCGTGAACTCGTTCGTATTGCACGACATGCAAGGGTTGGTGGTATGCTGGGTGGTAAAGCCGGTATAGTAAACATTCATATGGGTGATGCGCGTAACCCCTTTAAACCACTCTATGAGGCAGTAGCCATAAGCGATATGAAATTTACACAGTTTCTGCCTACCCATTGCAACCGCAATGAATACATTTTTGAAGATGCAAAAACATGGGGCAAAAAAGGCTATGTGGATATCACTGCCAGTTCCTACCCATATTTCCCTGAATTTGAGATCAAACCATCCAAAGCCATTGTCAAACTGGTTAAAGCCGGCGTTCCGCTCGAACATATAACAATGACCAGTGACGGCTGTGGCTCGTTGCCCGATTTCGATGAAAACGGAAGGCTGAGGAAACTGGAAATGGGCTACCCGAAATCTATTTTCAATGAAATGGTTGATACCGTGGTTTCAGAGAAAATGGCCCTGCAGGATGCCCTTAAAGTGGTTACAAGTAATGTAGCTGATATTTTATGGCTTAAAGAAAAAGGTCGTGTGGCTGAAGGCAAAGATGCCGATGTGGTGCTCATTAATGAAAAATATGAAATCGTGCATATGACAGCCATGGGCAGTTTAATGGTGGAAGACCAAAAAATGCTCAAAAAAGGTAGCTACGAAAAATAACAATTCTTTTTACCTTCTGTTAGTTACAATATTATGCGAAAAAATTTTAAGGTTTATATTCTTGGATCATCGGCAGCAACGCCCACATCTGCAAGACATACAACATCTCAGCTTCTGAATTACCACAATAAGTATTTTATGCTCGATTGCTCAGAAGGAGCGCAAAAACAACTTCGGCGGATGCGGTTGCCCATGATGAAAATTGACAATATTTTTATTTCTCATTTACATGGTGATCATTACCTGGGATTAGCCGGACTATTGTTTTCATATCACCTGCTGGGGCGCACAAAGGCTCTTAATATTTATGCCCCTGATGGATTACAGGAGATCATAGAGCTCCAGTTCAAAGTTTCTGCGCATGAGCCGGCTTATCCGATAAATTTTCATGTGGTGAATCAAGGCGGGCAATTGGTTTACGAAGATAAAAACATCATAGTGGAAACCATCTCAATGATGCACAGGATACCAACCTTTGGATATATTATAAGAGAAAAACAGGCTTTACGAAATATGTGCAAAGAAGCCATCGAGCATTACCAGATCCCAGTGGATCAAATTGCAAATATTAAATCAGGTGAAGATTTTAAATCTCCGGAAGGAGAAATTATTGCCAATAACAAGCTAACCCTGAATCCGCCAAATCCAAGGTCGTATGCATTTTGTTCAGACACAGGATATACTGAAGATTATATTGATCAGATCAAAAATGTGGATTTACTATATCATGAGGCCACCTTTTTACATGATAAAGCAGATATTGCTAAGGAAAAAACTCACTGCACCACTATAGAAGCAGCAACCATTGCAAAAAAAGCCGAAGCAAAAAAGCTCATGATAGGTCATTATTCTGCCCGATACGATGACATGAAACTATTTGAGAATGAAGCCAGAAGCGTATTTCCTGAAACAATAATCGCCATTGAAGGAATGTGTGTGGATATTGGCAACAATGAAAAATGAAAAAAGATTTTTAAAAAAACAACGTGAGCAATGTCCATGGGTCATTAAGACTATTAAATTCTAAGAAGTCAACTTCTGCCAGTAGTTCTTCTATCCTGGCAGGATTGTGCGGATGGTTTTCCAATCCTTTTATGAGCATATGTTTTTCATCAAGTTTTTTTCCGTCAACAAAAACGAGCGCAGTCTCTACCCTGCCTTTTCTTACTTTCAGTTCAACTGAAATCTCTTTCTCATTCAAGTAAATCCGGTTTTTAAACACGTAAACCGGCGACCATCCGAAATTCCATTCCCACTTTGTATATTTTTCTTCTTTAATACGGTTTATGGATCGTATATCGGCTTGATCAGGAGTATATAATTCAAGATCGGGCCAATGCTGAAAAAACCAGGCTTTCAGTTTTATCATAAACTCATCCCGGGTAACAGGATATTGAAGAAACCAGCTGATATTTGCCACTTCGCTTCGTATAGATTTCACTGCCTTACTCTCAAAATTCTCTTCCTTTGCCTTTATAGCTTCATAAAGATGATCGAGATTTGAATCAAAAAGTAAGGTACCATGGTGCAGGATCTTATCTTTATGAATGTGCTCAGCATTGCCCGAAATTTTTAACCCGTTTACCCGGAGATCATTTTTCCCTTCAAATTTTGCATCAACACCCAGGCTTTGTAAAAAATCTATTACAGGTTGGGTATGATGACGGAAATTCACCAGATTATCCTTGTCAGTCTTTTTTATAAAAGTGAAATTTATATTACCCGGATCGTGAAACACAGTACCTCCGCCGGATAATCTTCGAACAACCGGAATATTATTCTTTCTTATATACTCCAGATTGATCTCTGCAAGTGTATTCTGGTGCTTTCCTACGATTATGGAAGGGTGGCTGCGCCATAGCATAACTGCTTCACGATCAAGATGCTTAAATAAGTATTCTTCGGTTGCAAGATTGAACCAGGGATCAAGAGAAGTGTTTTTAAAAAATAACATAACAGGAAACTATTTTATCAACGCATCATCAAAGCACAGCCAACCTGTTATTGATTTTTCTTACAATATAATGATCGTCAATTTCGGCGAGTAGCTGTTGCAGGATATCTTTGTCCTGAATACGTGAAATAGCCCTTTTACGCACTTCAAAATCAGAATCTTTCCTTATGATCTCCATCAATGCATTGGAATCATCCATTTTTTCCACAGCTTTATTCCGAACATAATAATCGGGATCACCGAAAGCTATTTCTTTTATAATATCATCATTTTGAACCTTCTCAACAGCCAGAGCTCTTACGTAGTAGTCATCGTCATTGCGGGCAATATCTTCCAGTGTTGACTGGTCATAAATCTTTTTAATGGCATCGGAACGCACATAAAAATCATCATGGGTTTTGGCAATATGTGTGAGTATTTCCTGGTTAGATATGGCTTCAACAGCCGATTTCATAATATCCCGATCGGTAATTTCCTTGACAAGATCAAAAAGCACAGCATCATCATTAATTTTCGCCAGGGCATCTTTGCATATATAATAATCTTCCTGACTTTTTAAAACGATGTGGGCAAGTGTTTTGGGTTCTGTAATCCTTTTAACAGCTGCAACCCTTACATAGTAATCGCTATCGTTAAGAGCAATCTGCATAAGTACTTCAGGATCTTCAATTTTTTCGGTGGCTGTTTGCCTTACATAATAATCCGGATCATTGGCAGCCACTTTTCGTAAAATCTCCTGATCTTCAATTTCTTTCAACGCATCAACCCGGTCGTAATAATCAACAGCATTAAAAACTTTATCGATGAGCTGTGCCATTCTTTTTTGAGCGGAGTTTTCATGTTGGTTATTTTCGTTTTCCATGGCGAAAGGTTTAAGAAATTCTTAAAAGTATTGTAAATCGGGTACTTAATAAAACGAAATTTGGGTTTAAAAATACAGAAAAAATATCAGTTTGCAGAAATGATACAACAAAAATAATATTCTAAGCCCGACAAGTAAAACCTCTTTTCAAAATGTATTCAGATCGGGGCTTCCAAACTAAAAATTATCTCACTATCTTTGCCAGTTGTTTTAAGGGCTTATTGCTGCCCGAATTTAATAATTGCAGTATTCGTAAAACCCTGGAAACGAAACTTTTAAATCTGGTAACCGATAATAGAAAATGAAAGAACTTCCCAAGCAGTATTCTCCTGCAAAGACTGAAAACAAGTGGTATGCTCACTGGATGGAGAAAGGCTATTTTAAATCAACCCCCGATAACAGAGAACCCTATACAATAACAATCCCACCACCCAATGTAACCGGTGTTTTGCATATGGGTCACATGCTCAACAATACCATACAGGATGTACTGGTGCGTCGGGCGCGTATGGAAGGTAAGAATGCCTGCTGGGTACCCGGTACCGATCATGCATCTATTGCTACAGAAGCGAAGGTTGTTGCCAAACTCAGGGAAGAAGGTATTGATAAAAATAAAATTTCACGCGAGGAGTTTCTGGAACATGCATGGGAATGGAAAGAGAAGCATGGTGGCATTATCCTGGAACAGCTGAAAAAACTTGGCGCTTCCTGCGATTGGAATCGCACGGCATTTACCATGGATGAATCACTTTCGCAATCGGTTATCAAAGTTTTTATCGATCTATACAATAAAGGTTTGGTGTATCGCGGGGTACGCATGGTGAACTGGGATCCCAAAGCACTTACAGCACTCTCTGACGAAGAGGTGATTTATAAAGAACTGAATTCCAAATTTTATTACCTGCGCTATCTGATTGAAGGTACTGACGATGAATATGTAACCATTGCCACCACCCGACCGGAAACCATCCTGGGTGATACTGCCATTTGTGTGCACCCCGAAGATGAGCGTTTTCAACACCTGAAGGGAAAAAAAGCACTGGTGCCGCTCATCAACCGACCGATACCTGTCATTTTTGACGAATATGTTGACAGGGAATTTGGTACGGGAGCATTGAAAGTTACTCCTGCACACGATATAAATGACTACAATCTGGGCATTAAGCACAATTTGCCTTCCATCGATATTTTTAATGATAACGGCACACTCAATGAAAAAGCAGAGATCCATATTAATGAGGACCGCTTTGCAGTGAGAAAGAAAATCGTAGTAGAACTGGCTGATCAGGGCCACCTGGTTAAGGTTGAAGATATAGTAAATAAAGTAGGATATTCTGAACGTACTGATGAGGCTATTGAACCCAAGCTTTCACTGCAATGGTTCCTGAAAATTGAAGAACTCGCGAAACCGGCGCTGGATGTAGTGATGGATGATACTATAAAGTTTTATCCTGCCCGGATGAAAAACATTTACCGTCATTGGATGGAAAATGTTCGTGATTGGTGTATCAGCCGTCAGCTCTGGTGGGGGCATCGTATACCTGCATATTATCTGCCCAACGGAGATATCATTGTTGCCGAATCTACCGAAGAGGCCCTTGCTTTAATGAAAGAAAAATACAACGACAAATACACCAAAGCCGATATTAAACAGGATGAAGATGTGCTGGATACCTGGTTCAGCTCATGGTTATGGCCGATTTCAGTTTTCGATGGCATAAGACATCCCGATAACAAAGATATCAGATATTACTACCCTTCTGATGATATGGTTACGGCACCCGAAATTCTGTTCTTCTGGGTGGCCCGTATGATCATGGCCGGACTGGAATACCGCAATGAAATTCCCTTCCGCAATGTTTACCTGCACGGTATTGTCCGCGACAAGCAGGGACGTAAAATGTCGAAATCACTGGGTAACTCACCCGACCCACTGGCGCTGATCGATCTGTACGGTGCCGATGGAGTGCGCGTGGGCATGCTTTTCTCTGCTCCGGCCGGAAACGATCTGCTGTTTGAAGAAAGTTTGTGTGAACAGGGTCGCAATTTCTGTAATAAAGTCTGGAATGCTTTCCGTTTAACGCAAGGCTGGCAGGTTGATAATTCTCTTAAACAACCGCAAAGCAGCCAAGTTGCCATAGAGTGGTTTGAAGCCAATTTTAATAAAACCCTTGCCTTGATTGAAGACCATTTCTCAAAATATCGTATTGCAGATGCCCTTATGGCGGTTTATAAACTCATCTGGGATGATTTCTGCTCATGGTATCTGGAAATGGTGAAACCGGCATATCAGCAACCTATAGATCAGTTAAGCTTTGAAAAAACCCTTGAAATATTTGAAAAGCTGCTGAAAGTGCTTCATCCTTTTATGCCTTTTATCAGCGAAGAGATATATCAACATCTTCGCAAAGATGACGCTCCTGAAAGCGTAATGATCTCTTACATGCCCAGACCGGGAAAATATGATGAGAATATTTTACATAAATTTGATTTTGCATCGCAGGTGATCATGGCCATACGTAATCTTCGACAGGAGAAAAATATTGCAAACAGGGATGCCGTTGAACTCCTCATCCGCAAAAACTATGATGATCAACCTGATATTACTTTTGATAACCTGGTAATGAAACTATGTAACCTGTCGAAACTGGATTATGTGAAGCAGAAACCTGAAGGTGCTTTCAATTTCATAATAAAAACCACTGAATTTTATATACCGGTTTCACAAAATATTGATGTGGAAGCGGAAATTCAAAAACTTGAGCAGGAACTCAAATACCAGCAAGGTTTTCTTACTTCAGTTATGAAAAAACTGGAGAACGAGAAGTTTGTAAACAACGCACCCGCCCAGGTTGTAGAAATGGAAAAGAAAAAGAAGGCCGACGCACAGGCAAAGATACAGGTTATTGAAGATCAGTTGAAAACATTAAAAGCCTGATAAGAGTTTTTTCAATAAAAAAAGGGCTGTCTCAAAAAAAGTAGTCTGAACGCTGAGCTTTAGGAAACGGTTGTCTTTCTGATATTCTGCAATTGGCAAAATAGAAAAATTTGTATCTTTAAATGTATGAATACAAATTTGGATCAACGCATTAATTATTGCTGAAGCTTATAAATTAAACATCTTTCTTATAATCAAAACAAAAAAAACATATGGATTGGAGAGAGCATATTGTATCTGATAAAAGAGTACTCCTTGGAAAACCAACCATCAGAGGAACAAGAATTAGTGTAGAGTTTTTAATTGAACTATTGGCTTCAGGATGGACAGAAGAACAAGTTCTTGAAAACTATCCACGTATCCGAAAAGATGATTTACAGGCAGTCTTTGCTTATATCCATGAATGTATTCAGGATGGCTTATTATTCGATATACCTAAAGAAGCGATATGATAAAGATTCTCGCAAACGAAAACATACCACAAAAAAGCGTTAGTTTAATTAAAGATTCAGGAATAGATATTAAATCTATTGGTATTGAAAACCCATCAATTTCTGACAATGAAGTTATCGAATTAGCAAATCATGAAAATCGTACTATTATAACTTTTGATGGTGATTATTCAGAATTAATATATAAACACGGATTTAAACCCAAAGCTGGGGTAATATATTTCAGAATCAGGAATATAAAGCCTGATGCCCTGGCAGTACATCTTTTAAAAATCTTAAAAACAAGCAATTTAGACTTCAACAATAAGATGACTGTAATAGACAACAGAAAAATTCGTCAGAGGAGTTTTTGATTTTATTTTTTCAGAATTTTATGGTTGAAAACATTTCCGTGTATAAAGAATCTGATGATATAAAATCCTGAGTGCAGAGCTGAAACATCAACAATATCTGATACTGAAGCATCAGTGAATTCAGCAATAATTCTCCCTCCCATATCAAGAATTTGAATTTTTTGAATTCCGGTAAGATTCTTTAGATACAATCTGTCTGCCGCCGGATTTGGGTAAACCCAGGTTTCTGCAAAATCGCTTTGATCAGTAACCGAAACTTCCGTTCCCAGCTCAATATCCAGGAAAACAGTACTGTAATTTTCAACACTTATACCGGAAATTATTTTAACAGGATAATCCGGTGCGTGCACTTCTACATTGTAGGTGCCAGCCAGCACCGGGCGGCTAAACCCTCCATGCTCAGCACTGGAAAATACCCGGGAATTATCAAAATCATGACCTGCCAGTTCAATCCTGGCACGTACAGGCTCACCGGTAACTATATCCGTTACTTTGCCATGTATTCCATACAAACTTTGTTTCATATAATTGATCAGTGATCTGTAGTTATAATCCCAATGAGCAGGCAATTGCGCTGTAGGTAAAGTATAATCATTGGAAATCTCAAGGGTAAATTCTCTTTGGCTTACATAATAATTGGCATAATCCTGCCGGCTGCCATATACCACATACCAGTCGCCCCCGTGGGTAACACCATCGCCCATTCCGGTCATGTAATCCGATGGTGCATTTACTCTAACTGTATCTACATATTCGTACATTGTGAATACCCACCAGTTATGATCGGCGTGCAATTTTTGATTTGATTTCCAGGAATCCCACGGAAAATTAACAAGTTCAATACCACCATGAATATTAGCCGAAAGCACAAAATCATGCTCATTCAGCAACGATACCATTGCAAGGGTTTCCATCTGGCAATCATCATCAGGATTATTTACCGGATTGGGGTAATTCCTGTTCAGATCAATACCGTTTAGATTGGTGCGGGTAGCTCCGGAAACCGTACTGTTATCATATCGGTAAGTGCCGTCGGGGTTTTCAACAGGACAAATCCAGATTTCAAGATTATCAAGAAGGTCGGTTATCTCATCATCGGTTCCGTAATTATTGAGTAAATAATGTATTAACCTTAATAAAATATTAAATCCTGTAGTTTCATTGCCATGCATGGTAGAAGTATACATGGATTTTGGCTTTTCATTGGGCTCATTAACATTAGCAGTAATGCGCCCGAAAATAAGCTTGCGCCCGCTGGGCAATGTTTCAATTTCAATATACTGAAAAAGATCAGGAAAAACATCTTCAAACTGCTGCATCATACTTTCGTAGGCTTCATAAGTGGGATAAAAATCCCATGATGAAATATTTTCCACATCAACTGAGGAAAGCATGTTGTAACTGTTTTTATTATACTTCAGTCCGGGTGGAGTAACCAGTTCATATTCTATATCCAGCTCAAGAAATGCGTTGAAACTGCTTTCATTGGCATAAGAGTAAATATAACCGGTATCTTGATCAAAATAATCAATATAAAGCATCGATGAAATCTTATTCAACGACTGCTCAGGCAGAAATTTAAAATAAACTTCTGATCTGTCATCAAGTATTTTCTGAATATTTTCAGGAATCCCTGCATGCAGGGATGCATTGATTAATACAAGGAATATGACGCCAGTATTTTGCAGATATTTTTTTACTCCTGAATATATATACAATAACCTAAAATACATATTCTATTGACTATTTAACGAATCGTTCAATGCAGATAATTTATTATATACGCCTTTATTAACCTTAACAATAGGAAGTCGCACATTATTTTTTACCAACCCTTTGATTTCCAATAATGCTTTTACTCCTGATGGGCTGCCATCAGAATAGATAGCTTCAATAATATCGAAAAGCTTATAATGAATTTCACGGGCTTTTTCATAATTGTTCTGCAGGCAATGCCTTACCATATTTGAAAACTCAGCCGGAAAAGCATTGGCAATGACAGAAATAACTCCATCGCCTCCAATGGCCATAAAAGGTAAAGTATTTGGGTCTTCACCAGATATTACAAGAAAATCTTCCGGTTTTTCATTAATGATCCTTGAACATTGAGCCAGATCACCTGATGCCTCTTTAATTGCAATTACATTGGGTACTTCATGAGCAATACGTAATGTGGTTTCAGCATCAATATTGGAAGAAGTGCGACCCGGTACATTATATATGATCACAGGCACGGGGCTTTCGGAAGCAATAGCACGGTAGTGATTAAAAATGCCCCGGGGTTGGGGTTTGTTATAATAAGGACTAACCGACAATATGGCTGAAACGCCTGTAAAATCAGTGTTTTTGATGTCTGCAATTACCTGCCGTGTATTATTACCACCAATACCAATAACAACGGGCACCCTACTATCAACGATCTCGAGGCCGAAGTTGATTATGGCATTTTTCTCATCGCTATTTAATGTTACCGACTCACCGGTTGTACCCATAAACACTATATACTCTACACCCCCTTTAATCTGAAATTCAATAAGCCTTTCAAAAGATTTAAAATCGATACTTCCTTCCTTGTGAAATGGGGTAACTATAGCAACACCTGTGCCTTTGAATTTATGATTGGACTGACTTGACATTGTTGATCATTTTTAAATAAAACATAGTTTGTTTAATGGTTTCTTCCTGGGATGTAGAGTCGTCAATCTGTATCATCAAATCATACAAATCAACATATTTTTCATGAAACCTTCCCACTTTAAAAGATGCATCTGATATTGCCATCAAATACTTGATATGAAAAAAATCTGAGGGCGTAAGATCAATAATAACATCATATTGCGAATCAATAAAATCCAATACAGCCTTATCTTTAGGTTTCTGATTCCATGCAAAATTACCTGCATTACAAAACTCAAAAGAAAGTTGTGGAAAGCAATACTCAGGAAGATCTTTCATATTAAAAAACCCCAGGGTTTTTACCTTCTTTTTATCATTTTGTAACTCTTTTACCAGGGAAGCAATTTGCCTGTAATTCTCTTCTGTGGAAGCATCGTACATGATGCCAAAAGTATTTGCCTGATTATAACCGAAAGTCTTTTTGGTGCGTTTTAGTTCTTTCAGCGCTCTTTTCAAAAACCATAATCTGATATGGTCCTTTATGTTCCTTATTAGCTTCACAGAATTTTTACAATATTTGGATTATATTGAGTTTGGATTGTTTTCCCGGCAAAACTTCAAAATTAAACAAAATTGGTTATTGCATGTATAATTTCTCCGATATAAAAACGATGATAATCTTTTTCAGGATACATAGTATGAATACCCTTATCCAGAAAATTCTCCGGTTTTATATCATCGTAATAGATCTTCTTGCATTCCAGCACAATACGGGCCTGTTTAAAATACACAGAACCCTGTGTTGAAGGCAGTGCATCCAGTTCGTCAACCTGCATTTTTTCAATATCTCTGCCTGATTCGGTGCCCAGCAGATTCAGGGTTTTCCTAAAAGACTCATTAAAAAAGTTCAGGGTAAATATATCGTGCTTTTCTACGAACTCATAAGTATATCTTTGTGGTCTGATGTAGGCTGTGGCAATGGGTTTATTCCACAAAATACCACAGTTTCCCCAGCTGGCAGTCATCATATTATAATTTCCAGGTGTACCGGCACATACCAACATCCAGTCCTGGTCGAGAAGTTTAAAAATACTTTCATTCAATTTATAAAGATCTGACTTTTTAAATTTTTCAATCATAACAGCTTTTGTTTTGTTACCATGAGGTATGAATGCTACGAAAGTAGACTTTTTTCGGCGGATAATAAAATATGTGACTCCATAAACTTTATCTTTGATTTTTACTTGAAAAACCTTGATATCAATGAATCAAAACTTAAAAATTACAATACTGGGCACAGGCACATCGCAGGGAGTACCCGTAGTGGCATGCGATTGCAGGGTATGTCAAAGCACCGATTTAAAAGATAAGCGGCTTCGGACTGCTGTTATGATTGAAACTCCACACAATAATATCGTAATTGATGCGGGACCCGATTTTCGTCAACAGATGCTAAAAGAAAATGTTAAAAAAGTAGATGCATTGCTTATTACCCACAACCATAAAGACCATACCGGTGGACTTGATGATGTAAGAGCTTTTAACTGGATACTCAAAAAACCTATGGAAGTTTTTGCCAGAGACAGTGTTTTAAAATCTATCAAAAAAGACTTTGACTATGCTTTCGAAGAAGATAAGTACCCGGGAGTGCCGCAAATCAATCTTCATACCATAACCAATAAGTCATTTGATTTTCGCGGTGATCATATTATTCCCATCGATGCCAAGCATGCCAAAATGCCCGTGTTCGGCTTTCGTATAGGTGATTTTTCTTACCTTACTGATGCAAGCATTATAGAGCCTGAAGAAATGGACAAGATGAAAGGCTCAAAATACATCATTATCAATGCTTTGAGAAAAGAAAAACATTACTCCCATTTCAACCTTGAAGAAGCCATTGAAATTTTACAATATCTCAAACCCGAAAAAGGATATCTGACCCACATCAGCCATCAGATGGGGTTACATGAAGAAATCAGCAAAGAATTTCCCCCTGGAATTGAACTTGCATACGACGGATTGAAACTGACAATTTAGGATTAAAGAACTGTATATTAAATAAAACTCAGAAGTTGACGGGTTTATGAGTTTATGGTTTATACGTTTAAATTCATCATTTTTCAGTCTTCGTTTACCACTCTGGCTCTCTTGAGAAGTAAATGATTCAGCGGGTTGGTCTGCATGCCTTTTATATAGTGAGGGAGAAACAACATAGACTGATCATAATAAAGGGGAACCACAGGAGCTTCTGCAATGATAATGCTATCCATCTGGTGGTAGTAGCGATAACGAATAGAATCGTTTACCACCAGCCTTGACTTTTCGTACAAACGATCAAAGCCGGCATGAGTAAATCGTGTATAATTGGGACCTTCAGGAGCGTGGTTGGGTGAGTAAAAAAGTGCAAGATAGTTTTCTGCATCGGGGTAATCGGCTATCCAGCTTCCCCTGAAGAAGCCTGCTTCGCCCTTTGCCATAAGCTCTCTGAGAGTTGCCGGCGGCATAACATTGATCTGCATGCGTATACCAATACGGGCAAGTTCGTGCTGAATATACTGGCTGATATCAAGGTATTGCGAAGTGGTAGCCAGTTCGATGGGAGGTAAACCTTCTCCCCCTTCAAATCCTGCTTCTGCCATCAGGCTTCGTGCCTTATCCGGGTTGTAAGTGTAACCACCGGAATTTTCATAAAATCCCGGCATTCCTACCGGTACAAAACCAGCATGGGCAGGCGTTCCAATATTATTACGCAGGTATTGGAGCATCCGATCACGGTCGAAACCGTGATTTATGGCCCTGCGCACTTTAGCCTGTTTAAGAGCTGGTATTTGACGGCCGCTATCCTCATTCATGAGTATTCCCAGGTATTCGGTATTAAGAAAGGAACCGGTAAGTTTGTAGAAACGATCATTATATTTTTCCTGTAGTTCGCCTGAAGGAGTAAGAAGCTCATCCTTATAACTGGCATCAATACGGGTAAGGATATCCAGATTACCTTTTATAAATTCAAGGAAAGCTGTCTGACGGTCAATAATAAAACTTATAGAGATGGCATCGAGGTAAGGCAGGCGGTATTCACCATCAAATTCAAAATAATTTGGGTTTTTGCGCAACACCAGTTTTACCCCTTCCTTCCAGAATTGAAAATGAAAAGGTCCGGTACCTATTGGTTTGCTGCGAAATTCCTGTCCGTACTTTTCTATCGCTTCGCGTGGAACTACGGAGCAATATTGCATGCAAAGCAAACCCAGCATGGGAGGAAAGGGTTCACTTAGCCTGATCCTGAATACACTATCAGACGGGGCCGAAATATCCAGACCTCCATCCGGCAAGCGATCCACAGCATTCATTACCCAGGCTCCCGGAGAGTTGAGTGTGGGATCAACAAGGCGGTTCAGGCTATACACAAAGTCATTGGCAACTACGCTTCTTCCCCTGCCGTCCGGGAAAACCGGGTCATCATGAAAATACACATCGTTGCGAAGGTAAAAGGTATATAACAGACCATCATCAGAGACCTTCCATGCATGGGCTATTGCAGGTTTAACATTCAACATAGTATCAAGCTGTACCAAACTGTTGAATATTTGTGATGTGGCCCAGATATTGGCCTGATTGCGTGCATAAACAGGATCCAGAGAAGTAATATTTCCATCTTCATTGTAACGAAACACACTCAGATGCGACATATCTTCATACGGACTTTTACAAGAAAAAAAGGAAACTACTAACAGGAAAATCAGAATATCTTTACACCGAACAGACATAAAAAGACAGGTATAGAAAAATACTATATGAATAAAATATTTATTTAATTTTGGCTTTCGAAATTAAGCATTTTACACATAAATCAAAGACCATCTTACATCTTCTTAAACTATTACTATCATGAAAAACATCATTATCTTTTTTCTCACATTCATAATCATTTCTGCTGTTACGGCTCAAAAAACAGAATTACGATACAATCTTGAAACAGGCAGAGAATACTTCCAGGAGATTACTACAGAATCAAAAATCCAGCAACATATCATGGGCATGGACATGGAGATCAATAATACGATGGTCATGGTAATGAGCTATAAAGTATTGAATAAAGATGGAAGATATTATGATCTGGAAGTAAAATATGTTTCCATGTCGATGGATATAGATACTCCTTATGGAACCAATTCACTTACCACTGAATCGGCAGATGAAAGCGATCCTGGCTCAATGATGCTGGCAAGACTGATAAATATACCTTTTGGGATGACAATGAGAGACGATGGCAAAGTAACAGAAATAAAAAACCTTGATTCATTATTCACCAATATGATGGAAGGTATGGGCGATATAAATGATCCTGAAATGATGCAGCTAAGCGCCCAGTTGCAGCAGCAATTCAGTGAACAAGCTATGAAATCGCAGGTTGAATCCTATGCAAAAATTTACCCGGAAGAACCGGTAGCCGTTGGCGACCAATGGGAATCAACCATGGAACTCGTATCCGTTATGCCCCTGAAAGTAAATACCGTATATCAGTATATGGGTGAAAAAGACGGACTTTATCACATACAAGGATTATCGGAAATAAAAAGTACGGATATGCCTGCTGAAGCTTCAGGTATGAATATGACAATGAATATGGGCGGAAACCAGACTTTTTCATTCTTAATTGATAAGTCAAGCGGCTGGATATCGGAAGCAACAATGATACAGGATCTGGCGGGTGACATTACTGCTCAAAATCCAATGGATGGCGAATCATTCGATTTCACCATGAGTATCAGCAGTAATATTACCATTGAAGGAAGATAATATCTCAAAATAAGATTTATTATTTAAACGGACTTCTGCTTTTTGGAAGGAAACCATGGAAAAAAAGCAGGAGTCTGTTTTATATATTCCTCGTAGCCTTTTCTTCGGTTTTTCAGGTTTTTTTCCAACAGTGCAACACCTGATATTCTGATAATAAGCCACGTCATAAGGATAGAACCTGCCATGGTCCACCAGTAACCATTGTAAATAGCCATAAGAGCGTAACCCCACCAAACCATGGTATCGCCAAAATAATTGGGATGACGTGTATAACGCCAGAAGCCTTTATCCATAACCTTACCTGCATTTTCAGGATCAGCTTTAAAGCGTGTCATTTGATAATCACCTCCAGCTTCGAAAACAAACCCAACAATCCAAAAAATTATCGAAAGAATAAACCAGGCAGGATGCCCGGTTTGTGACATAACCATTCCCCCCAATATACTAAAGGAAATGAAGGTCAGCAAAATTCCCTGAAGCATAAAAACCTGGAAAAAACTGAACCACCAGTATCGCTTCTCACCGTAGTTTTGCCGAAACTGCCGGTAGCGATAATCTTCCTCCTTACCGTAGTTTCTAATAAACAGATAAAGAAACAACCTGGTGCCCCAAATGACAACCATAGCCAATAATACCAATTGATGAACTTCGGTTAAACTTATCCTGTAGGCATACCAGATTGTAACCAAAACAAATCCAAGTCCCCAGAATGGATCCACGATACCTGCATTTTTTAATCTTATACTCCAAAGCCATATCAGGCTCATGAACACCAGAACAACAATAAATCCCTCAAGCCATAATTTCCATATTTCCATTTCTTAGTGCTTTTGAATTAATTTAAAATATTTTCTGTATTGAAATTTACGGGGATAAAAAATAAAAAACATAGGCAGATAAAGAATTACATCAAGAAACTTCCATGCAGTTTCATATTCTATATCATCCACAATAAAAGAAGATTGGTTATTGCGCGCAACAACACGATGTATGTGTTTCCAATAGGTTATACCAAAAGGCACCCTTAATCCACGATCAATAAATCCATACTCCCGGTTTGAGGTCCATGATTCCTTAATGATAACTGTCCAGTAGCCCAGAAAGGGTATATTAAATTTCATATCCACTATATCACCCGGCGACTGACCTTCATATCTTTCGATACGGGCAAGAGAAAAAGGTGGCATCATGTATTCAAACAATTTTCTGTTAAAACCTTGATGCACCTTTTTAAATGGAGCCAAAACTGTTGTAACCAGGCGAATTTTCATTATATGATTCATTAAAATCTACACAACGAATTAACACGTAATTGATTAACATGTTTGAAGAATAAAAAAAATAAGGCATAAAGACAAGCAGCATATTAAGCCCTGAAGAGCAAGAGAGGAATAGTACCTGAATGTATAAGTTTTTTTGCCAGTCCTGGATTGAACATACGCTGCAACAAACCCCTCTTTCTATTGGTTAGGGCAATAACATCAATTTTATTTAGCTCGCAGTAGGCTTCAAGATTGGTAACCTGATTATCTCCTTTGATAAAACTACATTCCACCTGAACATTTTTAGAGATTTGTTTAAAATAATCCCTGAGCGCATCCATTCGGGCAGTTTCCCATTTGTCTTCAGGACTTTTTGAAATATGCACGCAATGTATCTTTACATCAAAAGCGGTTACAATAGCAATAAGTTTCCTGATGGCCACATAATCAGAATCGTCAAAATCAGTGGCATACACAATATTTTTCACATCCAGGAAACTCTCCATACTTGTTTTGCCAGGTATGGCCAGTAACGGTACTTTGGTTTTATCAAGTACGCGGTATACAACACTTCCAATTATATCACTCTGTTTTTCACCTTTCCCTTTGGTACCCAGAACAATTATACCGGGTTTAAAAGATTTAGCCATCAGAGCAATTTCGTCTTCCACTATTCCTTCACGCAGGGAATAACTAATCTTAACATCTTCAAATCCTTCATTGGCTGCAGTTTCCCTTATCTCATTCACAAAATCCACAAGGTTACGTTTTGCCTGATCTTCCATTTCCCTCAAATTGATGTCCATATCCACCTGAATGGAATAAGCATCGGTTATAGGCACAAGATCAACGATAGGCGCATAAAACACGTGCAGTATCTTCAAATCTGCATCATACTTTTTAGCTAGTTTTACTGCATATAAACAGGCATTCCTGGAAAACTCTGAAAAATCTACCGGAACCAGTATCCGCCTGATCTGCTTGATATCTTTAAGTTCCTTCTTCTCCTGTGCGCTTTTTAATTCGGAAATGATCCTCAAAGCTTTTTCAACATCCACCTGCCTGATCTGTATCTGAACTCCTTCCGAAACAGCTCCCTGCAAAAGATTAACATGTTTCAAAAAGCACTCTATACCTGCATCTTCAAGCCGGGCCTTTAAAACTTCAGCTGCAGTATATTGATCAGTAGCTAGTGTTATCAGTCGGTCTTCCATGGTTTTGGGGTTTAAAATTTATACTTTGAAAGATAAATTAAAGTGCCTTAAATATACAAAAAATCCTACCAACTAACAATCTAACACGTTTTGAAATAAATAAAAATATCATCAAAAAAAGGTTCATAATAATTCTTAAACCATCTGCACATGCTATATGTCGTACACACTGAAAAAAAGATTTATATACTTTTGCTTTTTCATATAAAACCAAAATATCAGTTCACATGAATAAATACGGTTTATTGATTTTTATAACATTCCTGATTATACTTCCAATACAAATACAGGCGGAGAAAGACTGGCAAACATATTATGAAGAGAGTGGTAAAAAACGCACACCATCCTATGCTGAAACAGTTCGTTTTGCCAGGGAGCTGGCTGATGCTTCGGCAATTCTTCATTACAAATCCATTGGAAAAAGTCACCAGGAACGTGACATCCCGTTGCTGATTCTTGATGGCAATGGCAATTTTTCTCCTGAAAAGGTGAAAGCATCAGGAAAAACTGTTCTTCTTGTCCAGGCAGCCATCCACCCGGGTGAACCGGCAGGAAAAGATGCGGGTTTTATCCTTTTACGCGATATAGCTATCTATGAGAAATATACTGAATACCTTGAAAATATAACTCTTCTTTTCATCCCTATCCTTAATGTGGACGGACATGAACGCTTCGGACCCTACAACCGCATCAACCAGGATGGTCCGGAAGAAATGGGCTGGCGAACCAATGCCCTGAATCTGAATCTGAACCGCGATTATTTAAAAGCCGACTCAAAAGAAATTGAAGCATTTCTTACACTCTGGCATGAGTGGGAGCCTGATTTTTTTATAGATACACATTCTACCAACGGGGGTGACTACCAATATGCAATGACCTATTCCCTTGATATTTTTGGTGGTACCGATCCGGGTCTTGTAAACTGGATGGAAGAAATCTATCTTCCACAGGCAGAAGAAAAAATGGAGGCCGATGGCTATCCAATTTTTCCCTATGTTTCTTACCGTTCATGGCACGATCCACTTAGCGGTTTACGCAGTGGTGTTTTTAGTCCCATGTTTTCTACCGGTTATGTTACCGAACTCAACCGACCCGGTTTATTGCTCGAAACCCATATGCTCAAACCCTATCCTAAGCGTGTGGAATCTACTCAGTTGATGATTTTGCATACCATGAATATTCTTAATCAGGATAATCAGTTGAAAAACATCATTCAGGATGCTGATCGTTTTACGGCTTCGCCTGAATTCAGAAAGCAGAATTTCCCGCTAAGATTTGAACTCACAGGAGACTCAGTTATTGTTGATTTTCTTGGAGTGGCGTATACAAAAAAGCAAAGTAGTCTGAGCGGAGGTAACTGGTTTGTTTATGATTCGGATAAGCCTGTCACCTATCAAATTCCCTGGTTCAATAAAAATCAGGCAAGTTATGAAGTCCGGCTTCCCGAAGCTTACATTATTCCCGTTCAGTATCAGACTGTAATTGAGCGCCTTGCATTGCATGGTGTTGAAATGAAAGAGCTTACCGAAGAAACTGAAATCCAGATTGAGGCCTACCGTTTTAATGATGTTCAACTTGCCGCACGATCAACAGAGGGCCGTCAGACTGCAAGCTTCAAAACAACTTCCCGGCCCGAAATCAGAATATTCCCAAAAGGTTCGGTGATCATACCTATAGATCAGTCCCGCGCCCGGATCATTGCACACGCGCTCGAACCCCTGGCTCCGGGTTCATTTGCCTACTGGGGGTTTTTCAATTCAGTATTTGAACGTGCTGAGTATTTTGAAAGTTATGTAATGGAAAAAATGGCCCGGGAAATGCTGGCCCAGGACCCTTCGCTGCGTATAGGATTGGAAAAGGCCATGGAGGAAAATCCCACCATGGCCCGAAATCCATATGCCATACTTTCATGGTTTTATGAGCAGACACCTTATTATGATCAGAAACACAACGTTTATCCTGTAGGAAGGATCGTGAATCCTGATCTCCTTAAAGATCTGTAATAGCCGATCAGGGAAGTACAAATCTCAGACCTGCTTTTCCGCCTGCCCACCACTGGCGAACTCTGTTTCCGCTGGTATATTCGTAAATATTGTAGGGCGCAATTTCCAGGTCTTCTCTGCCGTATTCGTCAGAAATGCGAAAGTAGTGATTATACAACACCGGACCGGCAAAAAGCTGCACTGCCTGGCCCATTTCCAAGGTAAACAACGCTCTGAGTTCATTTAACCTGCTCCAGTGATTTTCTGACCACCAATCCCAATTCCATTCTGCATGTAATTGAGAGCTGTGCAGTTCAATATCCAGATTCAGATCATCTGAAAGTTCCAGTCGTGAACCTATACCATAGCCCATGGCAAAAAATTCAGTATCCTGAACCGGACGATATCCCACAGAAAAAATATTATAAAATACCGGCACCCCTATTCTGAAGGATGCATTCATGAGAAATACATCATTGGCTGAAAGTTCAATCTCGCGCAGTGCCCCTTTCCTTACAATACTTAAGAAACCAATGGGAATACCTGCAACAGTATCGGCAACGTTAATAAAACCCAGCTGCAGTCCGCTTACATTGCGCGCTACGTTAAGGAATCCTGCAGCCTGGATACCATCCATGTCTTGCGCAACATTCATAAATCCTGCCGCCTGGATACCCATATATTTTCCGCCCGATATATTGGCAAAACCGGCACCCGATAGGCCCATGCTGTATCCGCGGGTTACGTTCATGAAACCGGTGCCCTGCAGCCCATTGAAATTTCCACTTGTAACATTCATAAAACCTGAACCGCTCAACCCCTGGTGGTTGCCATGAACCACGTTCATGAATCCTGCACCTGATATCGACTGGCTGTCGCCGTTCACCACATTCATGAAACCGCTACCGAGAAATCCCTGATTACCACCTCTAATGACATTTATAAATCCTGAACCCTGGAATCCCTTTGCATGTCCGGTCACTATGTTCATAAAACCTGCTCCCTGGAATCCTTCGAAGTTTCCGCTCACAATATTGCCAAAGCCGGCCAGTTGCAATCCCTCAGCCATTCCCTTGTTGATGTTCATAAAACCACCAAGTTCAACTCCCTGAAGACCACCATTAATACCTGCAAAAAGGTTAATGCTGGTTTTGTATCGGTAATTGATCACATCGGTACCATCAGTGCTTACCATAGGCAAAAAACTAAGCTGAAAATCTTTCAGCGGTTTTTCCTGTGCACTTAGCGATAAATGGAAAAGTAATACTCCTGATAATAAATAGGTTGTAAAATTTCTAATAACTGTTTTCATGGATAAATTCATATTAATTGTTGGACTTTATATATCAGCGAGCCATATACAATATAAATGCCACTTATTTCAAAGCATTGTAAATGAGCATTAAAGAAAAAAGTTTAGAAAAATTCAGAAGAAAACCTTCAATAAATTACGGTAAGAAAATGCACGGAAACGAACAGTTTTGTTCGTTTTTAATAATTATTGCGAAATCAACACTTTGGAATAAATAACTTTATCATCTCCATTCGAATAAAAGTCTTTCAGTCTGGCTTCTTCAGCATAACCGCAATTTTCATAGAATTTTCTGGTGGGAAGGTATTTATCAGTTGAGGATGTTTCAATATAAAGTTTTCGGGCTTTCCTTGCTATCAGCTCCCTTTCGGTTTGCTGCATAAGTGCTTTTCCCGTTCCGTTTCCCCTGAAATTATTATCTACTACAATCCAGTAAAGGTCAAAAGTCCCAATGGTACAAGGTGTTGGGCCAAAACAAACAAATCCTGTAGTATGATCACCCATCATTGAAAACAGGAAAAAATATCCTGATTGCTCCTGCCCTTTATCTAAAGCTTCGGTTGCCAGCTCAACGGCCACTTCAATCTCATCATCCCTGAAAAAACCGGTTGAAAGAGTAATTTGTCTTACTCTATTCAAATCGTTTGATGCAATAACTTTTCTGAATGAAATTTCCATTTTTTCCGGTTTAATGTTAGCGTACATCGTCAACAATTCTTCTTACAATTTCCCTGCTGAAAATTCCAGACTGCCGGGCTGCTGCCACAAACCCGCTGTCGGGTGAAATGCACGGATTGGCATTGATTTCCAGAACATACACATTTCCCTTTTCGTCTACCCTGAAATCGACACGTGCATAACCCCTTAGCCCATATATTTTCCAGCATTGCAACGATATTTCCTTTAATTTACTAACCAGGGGCTCATCGTGTTTGTTAAAATGAAAAGTACGGACTGTATTTTTGTATTCAAAAGAATCTTCCTCCCATTTTGCCTTGTAGCCAAGTATGCGGGCTTTTTTGGGGGGAAAGTTGAATTTTATTTCAGCCGGTGGCAGAACTTCAGGTCCGTTTTCACCTGCCAGCAATGAAAGATTAAATTCTCTGCCGTGAATATACTCTTCACAGAAAAAGTCGCGGGGATTCTTTTCTTTTCTCATCCTTTCCAGAAGCTCCTCCCTGGTATCAAAAAGCAATTTTAAATTTTCATCCAGTCCATAGGATGCATGTTCCCATAAAGACTTTACCAGGAAGGGGCTTTTAAAAGTCAGATTTTCATTTTCCGAAAGCATGTCATAAGTGAAGAATTCAGGCGTTTTTATTCCATGGATTCTCATATACTCCTTGGAAAGTATTTTGTGAGAACTAAGATAAATGGCATGACCGGAGCTTCCCGTATAAGGCAACTTAAAATGATCGAACAAAAACGGACCGGTATGGACAAGGCGTCCATCAGTAAAAATTGTCTCTACCAGGTTCACAATAAAATCGGGATTTACATCTCTTACAATTGCTTCCAGATGTTTGATATCATAAGGAAATGGAATAATACCCACAGAATAGCCCAATGCCTGTAATCCTTTTCGAAATAGTTCCACCTGCTGTAGTACATCCAGTTCATCGGCCGGTGCATCTTCTTCCAGCGGACTATGAATTATGAGTGCTTTCTTCATGGTTGATGACTATTAAAAATTCTGTTTCCCATTTTTTCGGGCATATTCAATCTACATGTTGCAGATTGCATGATCATTTTAATTAATTCATGATAGGATATACCATATTTTCGTGCAAGAATAGGCAAATCGCTGTGAACCGGATTTAAACCGGCCAGTGGATTTACCTCAATGAAATGGGGCACACCCGCATTATCCATCCTTAGATCCACCCTTCCACCATCTCTGCAACCCAACGCTTTCCACGCATCCAATGCCACTTTGGCGCAGCTTTCAGCTGCAATAGCATCAGGCAATATATATTCGATAAACTTTTCGTAATGCGCTTTATTCAGGTATGAATAAATGCCTGAGGGTTCATTGGCTTTGTAGATCACTTCCATCATCCCAATAACACGCGCTTCTTTACCAGTACCTGTAATGCCCACGGTGAACTCTCTTCCGGGAAGGAATTCTTCAACAAGCAAACTTTGCCCGTATCGCTCCAGGCGGTCTTTTCCAACCCTGAAAAGTTCATCTTTATTTTCAATTTTCGAATCCGGCGCAATTCCTTTTCCTGTGCCCTCTGCAACCGGTTTTACGAAAAGCGGATATTTTAATTTATGAGTTTTAAGGTCATCCGGGTTATCAGCCACAAAAAAGGCAGCAGTGGGAATGCCACAATCCCTTATGATCTGCTTGGTTAACCCCTTATGCAGGGTAAGGGATAACACCAAAACATCGGAAAATACATAAGGGATATCATACACATCCAGAATGGCAGGAACCTGGGCTTCCCTTCCTATTCCCTTCATGCCTTCACAGATGTTAAATACAATATCCCAGCGATCACCTTGAACCAAACGTTTAATCAGTGAATTGACATTACCAATTTTATCAACCTTATAACCCAGATCTGTCAATGTATTAAAGATGCCATCTATGGTTTCGGGATTATCAAATTCAGCTGCCTGCTCATGGGTAAAACCCGCAGCCAGGTAATCATCTTTAAGATCGTAGGTAAAACCCACTGAAATGTTATTGTCAGAAATCATTTGAGATTATTGTTTTTAAAAATGATATTTACCGGAAAAAAGAATCCTTCAGGCCCTTAAAAAAATGAAGTGCATTGTTTCCCAGTGAGCGATTAAGGTATCCGCCTTCCTGAACAACCAGGGTGGGAATCCCAAGACTACCAATCATTCTGCCGTTTTTCTCAAAGTCCTTTACTCCAAAGGAAAGTGTGCCTGTGGGATCTCCTTTGGCAGTATCAAGACCCAAGCAAACCACCAGCCAGTCCGGTTTAAAGGATGAAATTTTTTGCATTGCATCTGCAAGGATCTTTCTGTATTCATCTGCATTCAAACCTTCATCCAGCGGGTAATTGATATTAAAGCCCGTTCCTTCCGCTTCTCCTTTTTCCTTTCGAAATCCGCAGAAATACGGATACGTGGTAGACGGATGTCCATGAATACTGACAGTTAATACATCGCTACGTTTGTAAAAAATCTCCTGTTGTCCGTTGCCATGATGGTAATCTATATCCAGGATTGCTACTTTTCCCAGTTTTGACAGGTAGTTTGCCGCAATGGCAGCCGTGTTCAAATAGCAGAAGCCACCGAAGACCCTGGTTTCAGCATGATGCCCGGGCGGCCTTACCAGCGCATAAGCCAGACCTCCGGTCTCAATAAGTTTATTCGCGCAGCTCAGGGCACAATCAACAGCCCCGGTTGCCGCCTTCCATACATTATGATGGATGGGTGTGAAGGTATCAATACAAAAATAGCCTGCCAGTACATTCACGTCTTTGGGACGTACATTTATATTCCGGATGGGAAAAATATATGGGTATACAGAGTTTCCTTTGGGAAAATTCTCAGCAGCATTTTTCAAAAAATCAACCAGATCATTTTTGTGAATTTCCCTGATATATCTCTCAGAAAAACGTTCCACTTTTACCGGTTCAAAAATTCCTGAATTTCCGATTGATTTCATGATACTGGCAATTCTTACAGGAGCTTCCACATAACCCACCTCCTTCACATGATGGATTTGGTGATCATTGTTAACAGCCAGGTAGATTCGGTTTTTTTGATTTCTGTCTTTTAGATGATCTCCTGATGCAGGTTCAACCACCGGATGGTTATGATGATTGTTCTTATCTGCCGGTTTTACCTTTGAGCTGTATTTATATTCCCTGAGTTTTACCGGATCATCCTTAAAGGAATCAACGACTCTTTTAATGTATTCATCAGGACAATAATCTTCATACTTTCGGTATAAAATGGCTTTTACCACTTTGCGCATTTTTTCAGCTGATGGAAGATCCTGCTGATCAAGATTATCGAGTATGAGGTATGGCGGACAGGTATCTCCTTCTTTTACCGGTGTTTCATATAGTGTGTTGATAACAGGCCTTGCGCCATATCTTTCATAAAATCTGAGCCGGCTGGCATTCTGTTTCAGATTTTCTTCACCCCTGCACAATTCTTCATCATCGGGCAGACATTCCATAAAAATGCCGCTGGATTTCAGCATCAATGCTTCCTCCCTGCACCGCTCGTACAAGGCCCCTCCCACTCCGGAAGTGATCTGATCCTTTTGTGTGGCAATATAGTCCAGGTAGCAGAAATCAAGATCCGGAGCATGAAACAAGAGTGCAAATCCTTTAACATTACCGTTGGAATTATCTGCCACAAGCAGTATGGCCCTGAATTTATACTTCAGGGGATTATGCAATTGCTCAGGGATAAGCCTGATTTTTGCTTCATCAACCGATGAAAACCGTTGACGCAATATTTCCATCACCTGCCCCACCGCATGTTTATTCATCGGATAGATATCATCCGTTATTTTTCTGATCCTGAACATTTTATCTGTAAATCAAATAAAAACTGTCAACTCCAATACTCAAATGTGACAAGCTCCTTTTTTCTGGATGAATGGATTTGGTGGAGTTCTGTGTCTTGCCTTCTGTGTTCTTAGGTCTTCCGTCTCCGGTCTTCTGTCTCCGGTCTCCGGTCTCCGGTCTTCCCTAAAAATCCGGGTAAACAAACTTTTTCCCTTCAAAATTTCTCAGAATTATATTGCCGTTTTCTCTTCCCTGGAAATAATCGGGAAGTAAAGGAATTTTACCACCTCCACCCGGAGCATCAATAACATAATGGGGAACTGCATAACCGGAAGTGTGACCACGAAGTCCTTCGATGATTTCAAGTCCTTTGGCAACAGAAGTGCGAAAGTGTGCCGAACCCAGGATAGGATCGCACTGATACAGATAATAAGGTCTTACACGGTTTTTCAGTAAGCCATGCATGAGACTTTTCATAACAGGTATGCTATCATTAATACCTTTTAAAAGAACTGTCTGGCTGCCCAGAGGAATACCTGCATTGGCAAGCCTTTGCAGCGCCTGTGAACTTTCAGGTGTTATTTCATCAGGATGGGTAGTATGCACACTGATAAAAAGTGGATGATACTTCTTCAGCATATTTACCAGCGATCTGGTTATTCTTTGTGGGAGTACCATAGGCACCTTTGACCCAATCCTTATGATCTCAACATGCGGGATACTTCTCAGCGATTTAAGCAGAAAATCGATGCTTTTATCGGACATGGTAAGTGCATCTCCCCCGCTGATCAATACATCACGAATTTCCTCATGTTGCCTGATATAATTGATTGCAGGCAGCCAGGCATGTATTCCCTGATGACATTTCTGCGAAGCAACCATATGTGATCGTGTGCAGTACCGGCAATAAGAAGCACAAAAACCGGTTACAAGGAACAATACACGGTCAGGATAACGATGTACAAGGTTTGGAGCAACACTGTCATGTTCTTCTGAAAGCGGATCAGAAGCTTCTCCCGGACTTACGAGAAACTCGTCAAGCACCGGGACCATTGTTCGTCTCAGGGCCTGTTTACTGTCATTGGAATCCATCAAAGAAGCATAATAAGGTGTTATCCTTATCGGCAAGTTGTCATGAAAGCCCGGACGCGGGCGTATCTCATTTTCAGTAAGATGCATAATACGCGATAAAGACTGTAAACCGGTAAAAGAGTTTTTCAACTGCCATTGCCAGTTGTTCCAGTCTTTGGGTGATGCATCAGGAAAATAACGTTGAAGAAAAGCCATTGAGCGATCGCTGTTGATCAGCTCGTTTTTTATGTTTACTAAAGGCTTTGACATAGACAAACCACTGGGAGGTTCGTCTGGTTCATCGGCCTCAGGAATACCATTTCCACCAGAAACGGTAACCTTGGGTTGAAGCTCGGAAGCTTTCATTTTCTTTTTTGCTTAAAAGAACGGTTTTGTTAGACAAAATTTTAAAGGCCAAAGTCTCAAGAGTATTGAATATATTGTGTTTCCGTAAAATTATTCAAAATCTGAAACTCACTGCAATAGTAATTCTTTTTTAAACACAAAACACATATAGATGTATTTTTTAAAAAAAAAATTTCAGATTACAATGTGTTGATATACAGATTATTATTAGGCATTAAGATAATTAAAAGTCTTCATTATTCAAAAATGGCTTTCATATCTCACCTGAAAAATGAGAGAAAAAGAGAAAAGAAAAAAGCAATGGTAATAAGGAATTATGATTACAACTCAGGCTTATTAATGGTAAAAACTCTCACAATATTAAACCCGAAGTAAATATCACCATTTAACCAGTCGCCGCGGGTTTCGGTAATGAATGCCCTTTCAAACATGGGTTGTGCATTTGTGAAGTGGAGCTGAAAAACATGCCCTCCTGTTTCGAGATCAAAACCCAGTGAAAGCATATTTTTAAATTGCTGAGCAGTTTTTTGGGTGAGAACCTGATAGTATTCAGCATTAAATGTAATTCTGTTGGTAAGTCTTACTCTGCCTCCATAACCCAAAGCAAAAATGTCATTGGGGTCTTCAGTTTTCTCCACAAGGTTTTTATGAACCAGAGTGGGAGTCAACTGGAATGAGAAGGTATTGGAGAACTTCCGTGCAACCAGAACCTGATGAGCAAAAGACAATCGGGATGAAAAATAATTGGTCCTTTCGGGGAATCGCCAATTAAGTGAATTGAGATAAATTCCGGAAAAAACTGATAAAGAGATTGGCATTTCTTTAGCACCGGTGCTCTGGCGAAGAATTTTATATTTGGCAAAACCATCAAAAGTTTTTTCAAAAGAACTTCTTCCTACAGATATAGCAAATCTTTCAGTAACGCCATATTCAAGTCCCAATCTTATGCTAGCCTGGTCGAGTCCCCAGAGATTATAAGCACCTTCATTCAAGCGACCAAAGTGGTGACTGATTATGAATTTCAATTCACCATGTGGCGGATTTTCAATGGACTGGCCATTTACAATTCTCGTAGTTTTGAAGGTCGCAAAAGCGTATTCTGTAACCTCCTCTTCTTCTCCAAATAATTCAAAGAGATCCTGGGATGAAACTTTTTGTGAAATAATTGCCAGAAGCAACGATAATAACCCAATTGTAAAATGACTTTTCATGAAACAGTATTTAAATGTTGATATTTTTATATTATTCCCTATTCAGGAAAGCAGGAAAAGAAAAGGAGTTCTCTGTCAATTTTACCTGTAGATCACTCCTTTTCGTAACTCATTGTAAGATCAAATCTTTTTCAGTTCCACATCAACGGTAATTTCAATCTCTTCGGCAATATTACGCGATACAGCTGAAGGTATGCTAATGTTATAATCTGCTAGTTTGATGGTAAATACAGACTTACCCACAATCTCATCAGATTTTACTTCCAGGGTTCCGGGTTCGCTTATCCTGTTTGTAGCATCCTTAATGGTAAGATCACCTTCCACAATAACATCATAGGTTCCTGGTACAGTCAAATCTATCTCATCAAAATTGGCTATACTTCCCTGGAAACTTGCATTGGGATACTTATGAGATTCCACGTAGTTTTCATTAAAATGTTCCTGCATCAATGCTTTCTCAAAATTAAAGGAACGCATGAGTACACGGAATACAAATTCACCGTTAGAAGCGTTCAAAGCACTGTTTACCTGACGATTAACAGCCTCAATATTTTCCAACGGGGCTTCGGAGTAAAAACGTATATACCCTGTGCGGGTAACATAGTTTTGGGCAAAAAGCCCAAGATTCAACATAAGGATAACGGATAAAAATACAACTGATCTTTTCATAAATAACAGATTTTGAATTAATATAATTGATTTATTCAATAACGGAACAATGATCAAGAATAACATCAGGATCATTAAATCCCGAGCAAAACCCCTTTATAGTAATTTGGGTTCCGATAGGAATATTTTTAACTTTTTCTGTGTGGTTTTCAAGCATGGTGCAACGAACTCCTTCGGGGCCGAACATTCCGTCGCCAAATGCAAAGATTGCAAACACCCTGCCATCGGCATCTTCAACATAATCCAACACTCCTGAAATTTGAAGTACTTTTCCGTTGTAGGTTTCTTCGGCTGAACCGGTATCATTTACAAAAGCATTATACAACTCATTGGCTGTAAGAACCATCTCAGGTTTTGCCTTTTCATAATTTGTATGTGGTTTGTTGTATACAAAGAAATACACCAAAACTGCAGCAACTATACCGATTACTGCCAACACTAACAATACTTTTAGCCATGTTTTCATACCAGATATTTTTGATTTTTGATTCTGATTTACAATATATTATTTTGATTTTCACATCAAAAGAACGCATTATCTTAATTCTCAGGAAATCCTGCATTTAACCAGGCATTGATTTTCGCAAGATCGCAATCAGGAAGTTTATTTCCTCCTTTTGGCATGGGCGAAAATCCCGGATCATGATTTATGGCTCCTTTAAATGAGCCGTTATTGATGGCAGTTACCAGGTTACCATAATCAGAAGTAATTACATTACCTGAAGGAGAAGCCGGATTGTGACATGAATTGCAGTTCGTTTCCAGCAAAGGAACTACAAAACCGGCATAAGTAACATTTGTAGTATCGCATTCTCCGGTATCGGCATACAAATACTCTTCACTGTCGTAATAACATGATGCAAGCACCATGGCAAACAGCAGTGGAATAAAAAGAAATTTGATTCTCTTAGTTATCGGGCATTTCATCATCTATCCATTTTTGAATTTGATCAGCCGGACAATCAGGCATGGCATCACCGGTTGGTGGCATTGCAGCATAACCTGGTAAACGACTTATGGCTCCCATAAGTCTACCTGATTCGGCAGTATTTTTTATTGATGTATAATCGGCAAGAAGCACACCTCCTGAAGGACTAGATCCACTATGGCAACTCGTGCAGCCATATTGTTGCAGATTGGGAAATACCGTACCGGAAAAAGTTACGTTTTCAAGGTCGCATGCAGTATCAATACATTCAAGATCCTGGGCGCCCTGCATTATCCACGTAAAAAACATCTGGATTAAATCTTGAGATAAAGGTGGATTGGGTGGCGGGGGCATTCTTTTATCCGGATCATCTTCCACAAGTACTTCATAAAGATCACTATCATCAGGTCTGCCAGGTCTTACATCACCGGTTTGCATTACCGACTCGTAACTTGTGAGAAGCACTCCATCAGACTGGGCCGCCTGGTCATGGCAGCCCGACCGGGCACAACTTGATGTTAATATAGGAAGCAGATCACGTTTGAAATAGATTGTATCGGGGTGGCATTCACCTGTCCAGGGTTCCGGATCATCAATAATAATGTCGGGTTCATGCCTGCAGGCTTGTATTAACATAAATGAAAATACAATAAATCCCAGGAAGTAGGTGAAAGAAGATCTTACGTTTAATTTCATCTTTTTCTCTTATTACCTCCCAAATGTAACTATTATTTATTGAAATTATTGATTGGTTGTTTAAAATATGTTCATATCCAACTATTTATATTTAATCTTAATTACATTAAACAGCAGATAATAGCATACTAAAAAAAATATTACTCTGAAGTTTTTTTCCCATTTTGTGATAGAAGTAACAACCCCAGGAATGTAAAAAATCCATTGATGATAAGTATTTCAAATCCTACCTTATAACCCCATAAAAACTGTTGTGAATTTATGCTTAACATATAGCTTAACGCAGGAGAAATTAAACAAACAACCGGCACCCATTTGTCACGAACCTGTCTTTTACTAAACATTCCAAAGAAATATAACCCAAGTAAAGGTCCGTATGTATATCCTGCAATGGTAAATAGTTTGCTGATAAGTGCCGTGTCGTTGATTGCCCTGTAGCCAATGATAATAAACAACACGATAACCGCAAAGCTAATGTGCACGAAATAGCGGGTTTTTTTAATCTTTTCTTGTGTTACACCGGGTTTTCTTTTCAATCCTAAAATATCGATGACAAAAGTTGTGGTAAGCGCAGTAAGTGTACCGTCGGCACTTGAGTAAGCCGCAGAAATAAGTCCGAAGAAGAAAGTAAGCCCTGCAGCAACACTCAGGTATTGTAGAGCCACAGTTGGAAACAGGTCATCGGATGTTTGTGCCAGGCTAACATCGTATCGGGTAGCAAAAATCCAAAGTACAGCACCCAGGAAAAGGAACATAAAATTAACCGGAATAAGGATAAATCCAAAACTGAACATATTTTTCTGGGCATCTCTAAGGTTTCGGCAACTCAGGTTTTTCTGCATCATATCCTGGTCAAGACCTGTCATAACAATTGTAATAAACATTCCTCCGAAAAACTGCTTCAAAAAATACCGTTCATTGGTAATATCAGTAATTACCATTTTTGTATAATCTCTCGTGACAGCTTCACGCCAAAGTTCACCCAGACTCATCCCCAAAGCATCGGATATGATAAATATGGTTATAACAACAGCCGCAATCATAAATGTTGTTTGCAAAGTATCGGTCCATACAATAGTTTTTATCCCCCCTTGAAACGAATAAAGCAGGATAAGGATCATAAAAAGTGCAACAGTTGCTCCAAAAGGAATACCCCACTGATCGAACACAAAAATCTGCAAAACATTCACAACCAAAAACATACGAAAAGAAGCACCAATCAGCCTGGAAAGCATAAAATAAAACGAACCTGTTTTGTAAGATGCCATTCCAAAACGTTGTTGCAGGTACGTGTATATTGAAGTAAGATTAAGCCGGTAATAAAGTGGCAGCAGCAAAAGCGCAATAACGAAATATCCTGCCAAATAACCGAATACCAGAACCATATAGGAAAACCCCTCTATCATTACCAAACCCGGTACCGACATAAAAGTTACACCCGATAGTGAAGCACCAATCATACCATAGGCAACCACAAACCAGGGTGAGTTGCGGTTGCCCAGGAAGTAGCTTTCATTGTTGGCTTTTCTTACCGTCAGGCGTGAGATAGAAAAAATCAGCAAGGTATAAACCAGGAAGCTGAAGAGAATTAATGTGGACGACATATTTTGCTACCTTTTTATGAAAGGGCAAAAATAGGAAAAGAAATCCTAATTCTGTCAATCCAGAATAACAGTTCTGTTTCGCGGATATTCCACTGAGTAATGAATAATTACTTCACGTGTTTCACCGGGGTTGATCTAAAAATTCCAAATAGAATAGTGGTAAGTTATTGGTGTGTGCTAAAATAAGTAGAAAATGCAAATAAAAAATTACAATTATTAAAATATTTTCAGTTGATTGATATAAAAAAGCCCGGAATAAATATCCCGGGTTCAAGAGTTAATTTTTCGTTTTTTTTCAGAGGTAAGGATATATCGTATCAATCCATCGGTCTTCGGTAATAAAAAAACTACCCATTGCTGACCAGTTTTTTAAGGTACGTTGGTTTTTCATTTCTTCGGCACCAAGTCCCTGTTTTTTACCTTCTCTGACTACTTCCATGGTTTGCATCAGATCATTATACCATCCTTTAAGGTCATTATGGGTAAATACAGGTCCGTGACCACCAACAAAAGTAACATCCTCAGGATATTTTTTGATAATATTTTCTACATTTTGCATGAAATGCAAAGGGTGTCCTCCATTTCCAGTATCAACATAAGGAAAATATTTGGCAAAAAGTAAATCTCCCATTACCATGACTTTTGAATCAGGAAAATAGACTGTAAGATCGCCACCGGTATGCCCTTCGGGCATATGGGTAATCTGAATTCGTTCTCCGTTAAATTCCAGTTCCATTTCTTTTTCTACAAGGATATCTGGCAGCGCATAATCTGGGAAAGCGGGTATTACATTATCACCCCTTTGCTGTTCTTTAGAAAGATAATCCTTTACACTGGGGTGAGCAATAATACTTGCATCCTTACCAATTACTTTGTTTCCGCCTGTATGATCGCCATGTAAATGGGTATTGAGTAAATATTTTACCGGCTTATCAGATAAGGCAGCAATTGTATTCATGAGCGCATCAGCGCTTTGCTCATAGGCTGCATCAATAACCAGCGTTCCATTATCTCCATGAAAAACTACTACAGAAACAGAGTTAGCGATAAATAGCCTATGTAAACCGGGTGCAAGCTCAGCAACTTCAATATTTGAAAAATCGCGTTGTGCTGAAAGTAGCGTAGGAATCACAAAAAGTAAAAATAATATCTTCTTCATAATGAATGATTTAATTGAACACAAAAAAACAATAATAGCTAAGGAACAATCCAAAAAGAGAAATGTTCTAAAAAACCCATCCCTGTTATTATCAGGAATGGTCTGTAATATTTTGTTGTTTTCCGGTATCCATCAGAAAGCTGAGCCTGCAAGCACAAGCGCCACAATAGATACAAGTTTTAACAGGATATTCAAAGAGGGGCCTGAAGTATCCTTCAGCGGGTCACCCACAGTATCACCAACCACAGATGCTTTATGTGCTTCTGAACCTTTACCGTATTTCTGACCTTTATATACAATACCTTTTTCAATCAGTTTCTTGGCATTATCCCATGAACCACCTGCGTTCGATTGCAAAATTGCCAGCAGTACACCGGAAACAGTTACGCCTGCAAGCAACCCGCCAAGTGCTTCTGCACCCATGGTAAGACCTATAATTACAGGTACGGAAACAGCAATAACACCCGGCAGGATCATTTGCCGCAAAGCGGCCCGTGTTGAAATAGTAACACACTTTCCATATTCAGGTGAACCTTCTGCTTCATTCATAATTTTAAGATCTTTTTCACTCCACATACTTTGGTGCGTACCCTGCTCACTGTTTCTTTTCATTACTTCCAGTGCTCTCTTTAATGGCTCAATGGTATTGAACTGTCTGCGCACCTCTTCAATCATTGACTGCGCAGCATCACTAACCGCTTTAATGGTAAGGGCAGAGAACACATAAGGCATGAGAGCACCAAGGAATACGGCAGCAATTACAGTAGATTTTGAAACATCTATTGATGAAATTTTAGCAGCTGTCATATATGCACCAAATAAAGCCAGTGCAGTAAGAGCTGCTGAACCAATGGCAAATCCTTTACCGATAGCATCAAGTTTATCAGTTTTTTCACGCACATCTTCGGGTAGTTCCGACATTTCTGCAATACCACCGGCATTATCAGAAATGGGCCCGTAAGCATCAACCGAAAGCTGGATACCCAGGTTGGATAACATACCCACAGCGGCAATGGCAATACCGTATAATCCACTCAAATGAAACACCAAAACGATTGCAACTGCTATAGTTAATACGGGTATGATGGTGGAAAGCATACCAATACCCAAACCACTGATAATGTTGGTTGCCGATCCTGAAGTAGACTGGTGAGCAATAATTCTTACCGGGAAATAATTCATACCGGTAAAAAACTCTGTGGAATAACCAATGATCAATCCGGCTACAAGACCGATGATAGAAGCAAGAAAAATGTTAAATGAAGTAATTTCACGAATCAACGGAGAACCGTCAGCAGCGGTGTAAAGGGGATCAGTAAAAACCCAGTTGGATGGAAGAACAAAAGAAATTATAAAGTATGAAAAAACTATCATAATACCTGCCGAAACCAATTCACCCATATTGAGTGCTGTTTGCGGATTACCCCCTTCTTTTACTCTTACAAAAAAAGTTCCCACTATGGATGCGAAGATACCTGCACCTGCAAGGAAAAGAGGTAACAATACAGGTGAAAGTCCTGCGAAATTATCGGTAAAATCTGGATTTATCATAAATGCCGCACCGAGAACCATTGCGGCAATGATTGACCCAACGTAAGATTCAAAAAGGTCGGCACCCATACCTGCCACATCACCTACATTATCACCTACGTTATCAGCAACTGTAGCAGGATTCAGCGGATGGTCTTCAGGAATACCCGATTCTACCTTACCAACAAGGTCGGCACCCACATCAGCTGCTTTTGTAAAGATACCCCCACCCACGCGGCTAAAAAGTGCAATGGAAGATGCTCCGAAAGAAAACCCGGTAACAATTGATAAAACCTTGCTAAGACTGTCAAAACTTTCCACTCCAAACAAATTGGCATATAAAATGAACAGAATACTCAAACCAAGAATACCGAGACCAACAACACTAAGACCCATCACACTACCGCCGGTAAAAGCTACCTTAAGCGCCTGATTCAAACTGGTTCTGGCAGCATGGGTTGTTCTTACATTTGCCCTTGTGGCAATACGTAAACCAATAAAACCTGCCAGCCCTGAACAAAAAGCCCCGGCTACAAATGATAATGCGACCAGGGGATGTGAGTTTTCAGTGCCTGTGGTAACTGCTAGTAGGATACCCACCGATACCACAAAAATGGCAAGAATTTTATACTCTGCTTTAATGAATGCCATAGCACCCTCAAAAATAAAATTGGATATTTTTATCATCTTTTCATTGCCCTGGGGCTGCCTGGTGATCCACGATGTTTTATATACCGTGAAGAGAATCGCCGCCAGTCCAATGACGGGTACAAGGTAGATTACATAGTTTTCCATAAAGGTCGTTTTGGGATTTAAAAGGTTTAATTGATTATTTTAATGGTTTAATTAAATTTTCGGCAAAAATAAAAATATAATTCTATAAACAGGGCTATTTTAAACCTGAATATTCTATTTTTTATCATGACGGCGATTCATCGAAATTAATTTTCACAAACAATAAAATTAAATAATTGTTCATTGTATTTATGTATTTTTTACATATATTTTTGGGGGCTTATATAATCAGCAATTATTATCTTTGGCATGTTTAAATGAAAAAAGGACAATCTTTTGGAAAACTTCTCATCAAAATTATTACAGACTGCCGTTGAAGAATTCTCTAAATTACCCGGTATTGGCAGAAAAACTTCCTTGCGTCTGGTACTTCATTTGTTAAGACAGGATAAACAGGATGTGGATTTTTTTTCCCGGGCTATTAGCCGGTTACGTGAAGAAATAGTATACTGTAAAAGTTGTCATAATATAAGTGACCGCGAAATTTGCGATATATGTTCTTCTCCGCGGCGGGAAAAATCCCTGGTTTGTGTGGTTGAAGACTTAAGAGATGTTATTGCTATTGAAAATACAGGGCAGTATCATGGGCTGTACCATGTTCTGGGAGGAATTATTTCTCCCATGGACGGAATCGGTCCTGATGACCTTAATATTCAAACACTGATTGACAGAGTCAAAAGTAACGACATTAAAGAAGTAATACTGGCCCTCAGCACAACCATGGAAGGAGATACTACAAATTTTTATATATACCGCAAACTTCAGGATCAAAACATCAAAATATCAGCTATTGCCAGGGGTATTGCCATTGGCGATGAACTGGAATATGCCGATGAAGTAACGCTGGGCCGCTCTATTATGAACCGAACACCTTATCAGCTTAACATCCCCAATCCGAAGTAAAACAGGAGCAAAAATGAAGCTAAGTGTAATTATTGTCAATTACAATGTTAAGTACTTTCTGGAGCAATGTTTAAAATCGGTTTTTATCTCCGGAAAAGAACTTGATATGGAAGTTTTTGTGGTTGACAATAATTCGGTAGATGGTTCGGTGGAAATGGTTAAAGATAAGTTTCCTCAGGTGAAGATCATAGCCAATAAGAAAAATACCGGCTTCAGCTATGCCAACAACCAGGCTATAAAAAAAGCTTCAGGAGAATACGTTTTATTGCTTAACCCCGACACCGTAGTAGAGGACAATACACTACCGGGGGTTGTGGAATTTATGGATAAAACTCCCGATGCCGGAGGGCTCGGAGTAAAAATGATTGACGGACAGGGTGTATTTCTTCCCGAATCAAAAAGAGGTCTACCTACTCCCACAGTTGCTTTTTACAAAATTTTCGGTTTGTCAACTCTCTTTCCCAAAAGCAGGATTTTCGGGAAATATCACCTGGGATATCTTGACAATGAAAAAGTTCATTCTGTAGATGTGCTTTCAGGTGCTTTTATGCTCATCCGTAAAGCTGTGCTGGAAAAAACCGGTTACCTGGATGAAACATTCTTCATGTATGGTGAAGATATTGACCTTTCGTGGCGTATAAAGCAAGCCGGTTATAAAAATTACTACTTCCCGCATACCCGCATTATACACTATAAAGGTGAAAGCACCAAAAAAAGCAGTATCAATTATGTATTTGTGTTTTATAATGCAATGATCATTTTTGCCAAAAAACACTTCAGCAAACAAAACGCAAGAATTTTTTCTTTTCTCATACATCTGGCCATTTATTTCAGGGCATTTCTGGCCATCATGAACCGGTTTTTCAAAAAGGCCATAACTCCCTTGCTTGATGCACTTCTTATCTTCGTCGGTTTTATTTACATTAAAGAATATTGGGAAACCCAGGTGATGGAGTCGGCAGAGAATTATTATCCACCTGCGTTTTTATATTATTTCGTACCGGCTTATATTCTTATATGGCTATTTGCAGTATACATAAGCGGGGGTTATGACAAACCTATCAAACTCTTTCGGATTGTAAGGGGTATTGGCATTGGAACAGTGGCCATTCTTGTTGTTTATGCCCTTCTGCCGGTTTCCATGAGGTATTCAAGGGCTTTGATCCTGTTGGGAAGCTTATGGGCTCTCACCAGTATGCTTTTAAGCCGGATCGTCTGGCATTTGATAAAATTCAAAAACATCAATTTCAGCAGCCACCTGAACAAAAGAATTATTATAATCGGTAAGGGAAAAGAACCCGAACGTGTAGCACTAATGCTTCGGCAGAGTGGCAGCAGCGCTTTTATCGGGTTTATCAGCACTGATACCCGTAAGCCTGCAGAAGAAGGATACCTGGGAACACTTGACCAGCTCAATGAAATTATCGAAGTATATAACATGAATGAACTGATATTCTGTGCAAGTGAAATGTCATCGCAAGCCATCATATCTCACATGTCGGGGTTGAAAGATAAAACCGTACATTTTAAGATCGCACCACCTGAGAGTTTATTTATTATTGGAAGCAACTCTATAGATACATTCGGCGACTTTTTTACTGTTGATGTGAACACCATAAATCAAACTGCAAACAAGCGCAATAAAAGGCTTTTTGACCTGTTGATCTCAGGTATTCTGTTTATATCCCTTCCTTTGAATGTTTTATTTGTGAAAAACCCTGCCGGCTTGATTCGGAATATTTTTTCGGTGATCTTTTCAAGGAAAACCTGGGTAGGATATAACCCTATCGCCGATCACAGCAAGCTTCCCTCACTTAAAACTTCTGTGCTAAATCCTGCCGATGTATTCCATAACAAAACCCTTGATCAACATACCCTGGCAAACCTTAACACGCTGTATGCAAAAGATTATCGTCTGGAAAACGATTTCCGTATAGTAAGAAAAGGCTACAGAATGCTCGGAAGAAGAATTTAATAACTGGTCGTTTGTAAGTAATGAATTCATTACTATAACTTATTTACACAACAAAACACCAGATAAACCTTTTCAATGATTCGCTGTTGACAAAAACATATGAATGAATGTTATTTGTTCTATGCGGGCGAAAATAATTTTGTAATTTTGATCTGCCTGATGAAAATCCAGTAAAAATCCTTACATCAAAAAAGAAAAGAAAAAATCAATGGCAAAATTTGAAATTGTTATGCCCAAAATGGGCGAGAGTATCACAGAAGCTACAATTACCAAATGGCTGAAGAAACCAGGTGATAGTATTGCTGAAGATGAAGCCATCGCTGAGATTGCAACAGATAAAGTGGATTCAGAAATTCCTTCACCTGTTGAAGGCATAATAAAAGAATTTCTTTTTGAAGAAGGAGATACCGTTGAAGTAGGCAAAGTAATAGCTTTGATTGCAACAGAAGGAAAAGACGATGCCGTTGATGATTCTGATACATCTTCAAAAGCTGAAGATAAACAGAAACCTGCAGAAGAAAAGGAAGAAACTGCCGCCGGAGAACAAAAAATTGAAATTGAAAAAGGTGCCGAAGTTGGAGCCCTTTCGGCCAAAGGTACTTCCGGCAGATTTTATTCTCCTTTGGTTCGCAATATAGCCAAACAGGAAGGTATAACCATGGATGAACTGGAAAAGATTGAAGGCAGTGGCAAAGACAATCGCGTTACAAAAGATGATATACTGGCCTATCTGAAAAACCGTTCTGAAAAACCTGCCGAAGGTATTCCGGCATCAGCTTCACATTCATCAAAACAGGCAAAAACCGTTCATGCTCCTGATGTAAAAGCAGAGCCCGGTGATGAAATTATTGCAATGAGCCGTATGCGCAAGTTAATCGTACAGCATATGGTAGCTTCAGAAGATACAAGTGTGCATGTTACATCATTTGTTGAGGTTGATGTTACAAATCTTGTAAACTGGCGCGAAAAACATAAAAAAGCTTTTGAACAACGGGAAGGTGAGAAACTAACATTCACACCCATTTTTGTGTATGCCATTGCCAAAACCCTGAAGGATTATCCGATGCTCAACTCTAGTGTAAGCGGCGACAACATCATAATGAGAAAAAATATCAACATTGGTATGGCTGCCGCTTTACCCGATGGCAACCTGATCGTTCCGGTTATTAAAAATGCCGATCATAAAAGCTTGCTGGGTCTGGCAAAAAGCGTAAATGACCTGGCCAACCGTGCACGCAATAATAAATTGCAACCCGACGAAATTCAAGGAGGGACCTTTACACTTACCAATCTGGGTACGTTTGACACAATTTTCGCAACCCCTGTTATTAACCAGCCTCAGGTAGCTATTTTAGGTACTGGTGTTATCAAAAAAAGACCCGTGGTTATTGAAACCGAACATGGCGATAGCATTGCAATCAGGAGTATTATGTATTTATCCATGTCATACGACCACCGGATCATTGACGGGGCAATGGGAGGAATGGCCTTGCGCCGTATCGGTGAATATCTGCAAAACTGGGATGTAAATATTAAAGTATAAACTTCATCCGAATAATTTTTTCAACCGCATAAAACTCATTTTACATGCAACTTAAACTAAATCGTCCCATTGCTTTTTTCGATATTGAAAGTACCGGTACCAATGTGGTAAAAGACCGTATTGTTGAAATTTGCTTTTTTAAGGTAATGCCCGATGGAACCACCGAAACAAAACTCCGCAGAATAAACCCTACTATTCCTATTCCACCTGAGGTTACCGCCATACATGGCATCACCAACGCCGATGTGGAAAATGAACCCACGTTTACGCAAGTAGCCAAATCGTTGAATGAATGGCTCAAGGATTGCGATCTTTCCGGTTATAACTCCAATAAATTTGATGTTCCCATGCTCATTGAGGAATTTCTCAGGTGCGATATCGATTTCAGTTTAAAAAACCGGAATCTGGTTGACGTACAGAATATTTTTCATAAAATGGAACCCCGCACACTTAAAGCAGCCTACAAGTTTTATTGCGGTAAAGAACTGGTTGATGCTCATACTGCTGAAGCCGACACTATTGCAACATATGAAATTCTTTTGTCGCAGATTGAAAGATATGAAGACACTGAGTACATTGATAATGATGGTAACGTAAGCAAGCCGGTTAAAAATGATATTAATGCTCTTTATCAGTTTTCATATAACCACCGGAATGTCGATCTGGTAGGACACATAGTTTACAATGCAAAAGACAGGGAATGCTTCAATTTTGGAAAACATAAGGGTAAAACCGTAGAAGATGTGTTCAAAAAGGATCCGCATTATTATGACTGGATAATGAATGCCGACTTTCCCCTGTCAACAAAAAACGTTATTAAAGAGATCCGTTTCAGGGCATTGGAAAACTCAAATATGATCATTAAAAAACAGTAGCAAAGTCATCAGATCTCTGAATTAAATATCTTTTCCTGAACAAAACTTTTGGAATTTACATTAAACCAATGAAAATCATTTGCATAGGACGCAATTATGTTGAACATGCCCAGGAACTCAATAACCCTGTACCTGCCGATCCGGTATTTTTCATGAAACCCGAAACAGCGCTCATCAGAGCCGGAATGCCGTTTTTTTATCCTGATTTTTCAAATGATATACACTACGAAGTGGAGCTGGTACTTTATATTTGTAAAGTAGGAAAGCATATACAGGAAAAATTTGCGCACACTTACTACGATAAGATTGGTATAGGTATCGATTTCACCGCCCGTGATGTACAAAAAATCTGCAAACAAAAAGGGTTGCCATGGGAAGTAGCCAAAGCATTTGATGGTTCTGCACCTGTAAGTAAATTTATACCAAAGAAAGAATTTGCTGACCTTTATGATATCAATTTCTCGCTTACCAGAAATGAAGAGTTGGTGCAGAAAGGAAACTCAGGTATGATGATTTTTAACTTTGAAAAAATCATTGCCTATATATCACGCTTTGTTACCTTGAAAATGGGAGATCTCATTTTCACGGGAACACCGGCTGGTGTTGGTTCAGTAATCAAAGAAGATAAACTGAAAGCATTTATCGGCGAAAAAAAAATGCTTGATATCATTATTAAATAAAACCATCCTGAAATTTTTTTAAAATTCTACTGATTGAATGATGGGTAAAATTCCTTTAAGTTTCTACCATAATCCTGATACGCTCGGACTCGCTGAAAGGCTTTTAGGTAAACTTTTATTCACCAAAACAGATAATAACCAAATTTGTGCCGGTATTATCAGCGGAACCGAAGCGTATCTGGGTGCCGGCGACAGAGCATCACATGCCTGGAATAACCGAAAAACAACACGAACACAAACTATGTTCCTTCAGGGTGGAGTAGCTTACGTATACCTTTGTTACGGAATCCACCATCTGTTCAATATTGTTACCCACAACGAAGGAATGCCTCATGCCATATTAATCAGAGGCGTTTTACCTGCAATTGGTAAAGAAATTATGCAGGAGAGAAACGGGAAAATACTCCCTTTTCATCTTAACGGACCCGGTAAACTTACCAAGGCATTGGGTATTCATACCCGCCACGACCGGACAGTTCTTGATGGTGATACAATATGGCTGGAGGACAGAAACATAAGTATTCCCAGAGATAATATTACTACTGGTCCGCGGATCGGGGTGGATTATGCGGGAGAAGATGCAGCATTACCCTATCGTTTTCGCATAAGCGATCCTTTAAGTTTAAAAACCAACTTGCTTTAGAATATCCGCACTTTTTGCTTAACAATGTTTTCAGCTAAAGTGATTACTTTTGCAATCATTTTAAGTTTATGGGGTTTTTCCGTAACTACTCAAAAACAATTCACCAATCATGTCAGAAAAGACAAAAATAGTATTAAGATCAGGAAAGGATGATGCTCTAAAGAGGTTTCATCCCTGGGTATTCAGTGGAGCTATAAAAAAAATCTACGGTCCGGCAAATGACGGAAGCCTTGTTGAAGTATTCTCCAACAAAGATGAATACCTGGGTTCAGGTTTATATCAGGATGCTTCTATAGCGGTGCGAATTATGGCATTTGCACCTGAAAGACCACAATTGCTCGATAAGGATTTCTGGCATAAAAAACTGATGAACGCATGGAAATTACGGAAATCAACAGGACTTACAGAAAATAAGGACACCAATGTATACAGGCTTGTGCATGGCGAAGGAGATCACCTGCCCGGTCTCATTATAGACCATTACAACGATAACTTAGTAATACAGGCACATGCCATCGGGATTCACAATTACCGGAATGAAATTGCTGAAAGTCTGAAAAGAATCTACGGTAAAAATGTAAAAAGTATTTACTACAAGAGCAAGGGCACCCTGCCGGGCCATTTTGCTCAGTCAAATGAAGCGGAAGGCTTTCTTTATGGTGATGTTTCGAGGGATACCGTACTGGAATATGGCCATAGTTTTGAAGTGGATTTTGTTCATGGACAAAAGACCGGCTTTTTCATTGACCAGCAAGAGAACAGAAAACTCCTGGCAAACTATGCATTTAACAGAACCGTGCTTAATACGTTTTGCTATTCGGGCGGGTTTTCGGTATATGCCCTGGGTGCAGGTGCCAGTTTTGTAGAATCGCTTGACAGTTCAGGTAAAGCACTTGAGCTGGCAGAAAAAAATGTACAGTTAAATTTTCCTGAAGCCAATAACCATAATGTCATCCGGGCAGATGCTGTGCAGTTTATTCGTGAAAATAAGAAAGCATATGATTTAATCATTCTTGACCCTCCTGCTTTTGCAAAACACACCAATGTAAGGCATAACGCTGTGCAAGGTTATAAAAGACTCAATGCTGAAGCCATTCGTCAGATATCTCCGGGTGGAATTT
>JBHEOF010000219.1:0-1067 GCA_046261715.1 Bacteroidales bacterium | reverse complement strand
AGTTACAGTTGAGCTGTAATCTCCGGAAACCATCCCATTCATTCACCTCTACTTATTCTGATTAAATCCGGTAAGCATGAACAGATTTTTAATTCTCATACCCTTTATAGCCATCCTGGCATCAGCAACTGCCCAGCAACAGGATGGACGTGCCATCGAAAGTTTCTTCAAAGCATCAGGCACCCCTGTCAACCCCAAAGTACAAATCAGCTGGAACCGATATTACACCAACGACGGGCTTTACGATATTTATCAGCAGATGGTGGCTGCCCATCCTGAACTTATCTCCCTGCAATCAATCGGAAAAAGCTACGAGGGGAAAGATTTGTGGCTGCTCACGGTTTCCAATCTGCAAAACAAACCGTACAAAGAAAAGCCTGCTTTCTGGGTAGATGGAAACATCCATGCCAATGAGATTCAGGCAGCAGAAGTTTCCCTATACACCGCCTGGTATCTGACTGAAAACTACGGAAAAAACCCGTTTATTACCAACCTGCTCGACGACAAGGTTTTGAGTGGGAGATACTGGGTTGGGAAGGTATTGACCATGATGGAGATGGCCGGATGAATGAAGATCCCGAAGCAGGGGGATATGACCCTAACCGCGACTGGGGATGGAACTGGCAACCCGATTATGTACAAAGAGGTGCCTATCTGTACCCGTTTTCGCTGCCTGAAACCAGGGCTGTGCGCGACTTCGCCCTCAACCATCCCAATATTGCCGGTGTAATTACGCACCACAATACAGGTGGCATGCTTCTCAGGGGCCCGGGCTCTGCTGACGATGCAAAATACTATCATTCCAGGCTACGATTACCTGGAGTTGCACAAAGACCTCTATACCGTTTATGGAGGCCAGATCGACTGGTTCCACATGAAAAGAGGGGCATTTACCTTTACTTCCGAAATGTTTTCCCGTTACTTCCTTTTCAATGAAAAACCTGAAGGATGGTCATGGGATTCCGGATCAGAGCTATATGAATTTGACCATTACCTTTTGTTTCAGGATGCTTTTGTTCCCTGGAAAGATTATGATCATCCCCAGTTTGGAGAAGTACAGATTGGCG
>JBHEOF010000218.1:0-1109 GCA_046261715.1 Bacteroidales bacterium | reverse complement strand
GTAGCAAACGGTATTGTAAGTGAAACAGGATACGATCCTGTTGAGCCTTTCACAGTATATCCTTTTGCAGGTGCACGTGAAGAAGGTGAAAACGAAAATGAAACTGATGTACTCGTATTTCATGGTTCTACCGACGCTCCCGAAGTAAGTGTATGGCCCATGGGTGGTGAAAGTGCATTATTTAATTTCGAATATGGTCAATTTGCAGGTTACCTTGGATTACCCACTGACGATTATGTATTAGAAGTGCGCACTGCTGACGGAGAAACCGTTGTCGCTTCATTCGTAGCACCACTTGAAACACTTGAACTTGAAGGCGCTGCTCTAACTGTGTTAGCCAGTGGATTTCTTAACCCTGCCAATAACAGTGACGGTCCTGCTTTCGGACTTTATGTGGCAACTGCTGCAGGTGGTGAGCTGATTCCCCTTCCTGTTTATGAAGAAGATGAAGATGAAATCACATGTGCTTACTCACAAGGATATTGGTTTGCAAATCCCTATACAGTATGGCCTTATGATGTGGAAGTGGGTGGTTTGACTTTTACTCAGGAAGATGGACAAGCTTTCTGGCCGCCAATGACCAATACAAAAAGAGCTTTTACTCAATACTCAGCCATTTATCTGAGCGGTGTCACAGTAAGCCTGTTTCCTGAACTTGAAGATGCAATGGAAACTATTGATAACTACTTTGCAGATGTTTATCCCGATCCTGCAGACATGAATGTTAACCAGGCTGCAGGTTTTATTGGTGACTGGATAGATGACAATCACTGCGATGATCAGGAGCCCGAGCCGGAATTTGCCCGCGCTCAAATCATTCACAACGCTGCCGATATGGCCGCTGCCACTGTGGACGTATTTGTTAACGGTGAAATATTTGTTCCCGACTTTGCTTTCAGAACCGCTACTCCTTTTGTAGATGTTCCTGCAGGTGTGGAACTTACTATTGATGTGGCTCCTGCCGGTGCCGGTATTGAAAGCTCTGTTTTCGATATTACCGTTACATTTGAAGCTTACGAAACTTACGTGATCGTAGCAAACGGTATTGTAAGTGAAACAGGTTACGATCCCGTTGAGCCTTTCACAGTTTATCCTTTTGCTGGTGCACG
>JBHEOF010000217.1:334-1201 GCA_046261715.1 Bacteroidales bacterium | reverse complement strand
GGTGATCTGCGCATGCTCTACTCGTTGAATTACAGCTCTCATGCGGGAAAAATACAAATTATTCCCCAAACGTTCAAAACCATCCATGGTACGGTAGATTCAGAAGCTCTAATCTCTTTGGAATTAGCTCCCCGAAGCCCTGCTTCGAGTTAAAACTAATTTCTTATAGATACCTCGACAGCTCTGCTTCGAGGTAGTTTATTATAAGCAGGCCATTTAGATTTTTCCGGTTATTATTTGTGATTATCTATAATTATGGAATCAATCATGAGTGAAACAGAACAGGGTTTTTTGCGGCAGGTTGTAACTTTTCTTAACTTACATCGAATTGAATAATGCCGGTGAAAATAGCCTCAACCATACAGAACAATATTCCGACGTTGGAGAGGTGCTGCGGGATGCCCTGGAAAGGTTACCGGAGATTCAACGGTCTGTGATTATGCTTCGGGATTATGAAGGTTATTCATATGAAGAGATTGGTGAGATTACCGGTCTTACGGAATCACAGGTGAAGGTATATATTTACCGGGCCAGGATTAGTTTGAAAAAGTACCTGGTAAAAATTGAGAATATTATTTAAGATCATGAAAATAAACAGAGATAATTACGAAGCCCGTTTTCTTGATTTTGCCGAGGGGAGATTGTCCCCGGAGCAGGAGGAGGAGCTGCATCGGTTTCTGAAATTCAATCCCGATCTTGAAGAGGAGCTCCGTTTATTCAGTATCCACAACCTTTTACCGCAATCTTATAGTTATCCCGGAAAGGAGGCGCTGAAGAAGGAATATCCTTCAGGAATGGATGCTGTTACCCGCGCAAATTTTGATATGTATTGTATTGCCTATCTGGAGAAGGATTTGACAGAAAAGC
>JBHEOF010000217.1:0-324 GCA_046261715.1 Bacteroidales bacterium | reverse complement strand
AAAGCAAAGGACTGTTTTTGAAGCATATCTTGCAGAACACCCTGAGGCGGAACAGCATTTTATCGCATATCGTTCGACCTTTCTAAAAAAGGAGCATATCATTTTTCCAGGTAAAGAGCAGTTGAAACATAAAAGGGGCATGGCATTTAACTGGAAGATCATGGTCCCTCTTGCTGCCGCCGCCGCCGTGGCTATTTTTATCATTGTTTCTCCGCCTGTTCAGAATCTATCGGTTGAAATGGCCACTGTTATCGAGCCGAAACAGAAAGAGGAGCTCGTTAATAAGGCAGCAATACAGAAAACCCAATCTCCTGAGCCGGCCTC
>JBHEOF010000216.1:0-1216 GCA_046261715.1 Bacteroidales bacterium | reverse complement strand
GTCGAAAGTTTTATATCATGTATGACCTTTCTGACATGGCAATGGATACTTCATTTATTGATATTTTAAGAAAAGACTGGACCAACACAATAAAAAGCACCTCTGGTCTTAATCTTTTATCTTCTCCTGCTTATGCAAAAGAAATGGAAGATGGAGAGTCTAAACCTGTAGTATGTATATGGGGAGTTGGAAGTAAAGACAGACCTGGTGACCAAACTTCATGGACTACTGCTATCAACTGGTTTAAACAGCAGGGGTGTTATGTAATTGTTGGTGCAGAAAAAAATTGGCGGGATACACCAAATGTAAGAGCAGCTTGTGAAAATGCAAATATGATTTCTCCATGGCATGTGGGTACATTTAGTTTAACCGGGGTAACGAGTTGGGGTGATAAAATTGCCGCTGACATGATTCATTGCAAAAATCTCGGAATTGACTATATGCCGGTATTATGGCCAGGTTTTTCATGGGCGAACTGGAAAGAAGGTTATGAAAACAGGAAAAATCATCACCCCCGAATGCACGGAGATTTTATGTGGGACCAGTTTTTTACTGCTAAAAAGAAATTTGATTGGGTTGGGATGACAGCAACTGCTTATGTTGCAATGTTTGATGAATATGATGAAAGTACAGCAATAGCAAAAGCTGCTGAAGATGCTTCGATGATACCAACCAACCAGTGGTTTCTTACCTTGGATGCTGACGGTGTTAACTGCTCGTCAGATTTTTACTTAAGACTTACGGGTGACGGTGCAAAAATGCTTAAAGATCAAATAGGAATCGTAGCTACCCATCCAACCCCGCATACTATTGAACCAACACCTCCCGGAATTTATCCCGCAGAAGAAGCAGAATTTAAAGGACCGAAATTTTCTGAATATAATGCAAAATACAATGGAACAGGTTATGTGGAATTTAACAATTCTTTTGAAGATTACATTGAATGGACTGTAAATGTGCCAACTGCAGAAGAATATATTTTAATTTTCAGATATGCACTCAAAGATACTGTTAACCGACCCCTCGAATTAAGAGTAAATGGCTCGTTAATAAAGGATTCATTGGATTTTCCAATAACGACATACTGGACTGTATGGAAAACCGTTACATTAAACCAATCCTTAAATGCAGGCAACAATACCATCAGACTTACTGCCATTGGATCAAGTTGTGGTAATTTTGACGAACTTGTTGTAAAAAGTTACAGTTCCAACAC
>JBHEOF010000215.1:0-1324 GCA_046261715.1 Bacteroidales bacterium | reverse complement strand
GAAAGAAACGTAGCACTTTTCAGGACTCCAACTCATCCAACCGTTACTAGTTATATTGTGAGTATTACCTTTCAAATTTAGTATTTTTGCGCTATGTTTTTTACATGTTGTTGTGCCGTCGTGCAATCAATGTTTAATGCAATTTATATAAAAGTAAATAGAGTTATTTTATGAAAATATCTCTATTCATAAATGTTTTATCAATTTACATGGATTTCCTGCTGCAACAACGTCTGATGGTATATCATGTGTTACAACACTACCAGCTCCAATTACTGTTCTTTCTCCAATCGTTACGCCAGGACAAATAATGACACCCCCTCCAATCCATGAATCATCCCCTATGGAGATTGGTTTTGAATTTTCTAATCCTTTTGATCGAACTTGCCAATCAGTTGGATGTGTGGCAGAAAACAATTGAACATTCGGACCAATCAATACATTATTACCTATTGTCACAGAGCATGCATCTAAAATTGTGCAATTAAAATTGATAAAAACATTATCACCTATAAAAATTTGATAACCATAATCACAATAAAATGGAGACTCTATCCAAACGTTTTTACCACATGCTCCTAAAAGCTTTATTAGTATTGATTCTCTTTGTACTACAGTTGCTTTTCCAATTTGATTCAATTTACTAAATAAATCATGTGCTACTTTTCTTTCCTCTATCAATTCAGTTGTAAATGAATTATATAGTTCCCCATTAATCATTTTTTCCTTCTCAGAACGTTTATACATGTTATTTCCAATCTTTATAAATTTAAATGCATAACTAAATAAAAAAATACACCATTTTAAAATAGTAACGGCTCATCTTAAAACTCTCATTCAACATGACCGCCAACGTTCTGCGTGTATATTGTAGTAGCGAAATGCGTACCACTCACCGTTCCCAATTCACTGCAAAAAGCGCGGTGCTGTATCGCTGGCACACATGCCGCCCCGCTATTCAATATACGCGCTGTTGTGTGCAGTGCTTCATACCACTAAGTTTTGGGTAAATATCGTGATTTTATTTTTTCTCTCGTCAGTATTTTGAAAGCAATTTTTTTCCGCCGAACCTGCTGCTGCTCTTCAGTCGCAAAGCGGTAAAGTCCACCGTTAAATACCCGTTAATGCGAAGAGCAAAAATTGCGAGCCCAGCCTGGTAAATGATGGTCCCGAAAATGTCCGGGAAGAACCCCCTACCCTTCATCTACCACAAATGGTGTTGCAACCTTCGCAGAGCAATTGCACGACAACTCGTTTATATCAACAAATATATACCACTTTTTTAATTTTTCATCAACTCTCTCGGTTTATTTTATCATCATCA
>JBHEOF010000214.1:0-1387 GCA_046261715.1 Bacteroidales bacterium | reverse complement strand
CTTTAATAATGTCTTCATATGGCCAGGGCCACAGAGCAATATCAGTCAGCTTACCATTTTCGTAACGATAATTCAGATTTTCAACTACGGCATTGTTTTGACGAATCTTTGTAGGAGATCCGATCAATGCCCTGGTCGGAAGATCAGCTTTTGTCGAACTTCCTACAACGATGCCATAATTCAAAGCATTTTTCCAGATTACCACATCTTCAAGTTTTCCACTCCATTTCGACATTAAATGTACAGCAGGATTTGATCGGGGAACTTCATCTCTCCAATTTCCATTATCCAGATCGAAACATCCCAAAACATAATTGTATCCTGCAGGATCGGTATGGTCATCGAAAACCATACCACCCTGCACTAATGCCCAGGGATTATCAGGGGACTGATCCGATTCAGGATGGATTCGGGTTTCAAAAGCAATGCAGTTTTCTGCTATTGAATTATCGCAATCATACAGATTAAACCCGGAATGAGGCCCCCTGTCGTATCCGTATCCAAGTTCCTGATTGGTGGGTCTGAAAACTCCTCTCCGGAGGATGCAATTGGTTGATTGAAAATAAACAAAATTATACCTTCCGGTCCCCCATGCCCATATATCTTCTGCCAGAATTTTATCGGAATAGGCAATCACAAAAATATGACAATTATCGTTGTATGTATTCTCAACATGCCCGTCCTGTGCAACAAGATAACCGGCATTGAATCCGGCACATCGTTGCAGAATTAAGTTGTTGCAATTATTAATTTTCCATGTGGAATGTTGTGTATTACCTGCTTTTAATCCATCTAAAGTGATGTACTCACAGTAGTCCATTTCAACAGCATGTTCAATCAACTCCCTGCCATTGATAAATGCCCCGCAAATTGTTTTGGCTCTTATGGTAATCCTTTCAGCTTCAGTTCCCTTTATGCTTCTTAGCTTTAATGGTTCGATATACTCTCCGTCCAGCATGACAAGTGTATCACCGGGTTCTAGTAATTTAAGGGCCCCTGACAATGACTTCATCGGAGTCGTTTCACTTGTACCATCACCAACACCTTGGGGGGAAACATAAATAACCTTGCCAAATATTTGAGAACTGCAGAAAATTGCAACAACTAATACTGCGACTAAACGAGTTTTATTCTTCATTTTTTTGGATTTTGTTGTAAAAAAAGAATAAAAGTCCGAAACTTCAAATTTACCTGCTTAAAAACTTGTTTTGTATTTTTATCAGAACGTTTTTTTTGGATATTCAATTTTATCTCTATATTAGCCTTTCTCATTGTAAATATTTCACTTAATTGTTATCCTTTCCTAAAATGATGAATTAATATTTTGAATATAAATTTATTGAAATGATGAAGAAAATTTTAATTTACTTATCGCTAAACCTTATTC
>JBHEOF010000213.1:0-1421 GCA_046261715.1 Bacteroidales bacterium | reverse complement strand
TGATGATGATAAAATAAACCGAGAGAGTTGATGAAAAATTAAAAAAGTGCTATATATTTGTTGATATAAACGGGTTGTAGCACATTTAACTGAATTTATCATTAGGGTCTAAAATTAACTTTTGGTTAATAAATTCTGGACGCTAAGAATTAGATTCTAATTTTAAGTAAGTTTAAAAAAAATTAAAATTATGAAATATCTAAGGCTTTTATTTTTAGCACCATTATTAATGGCTTTTCAATGTGAATCTGATGATGAACCTGTTTTTATGACAGATTATTTTATTCAAAATAATTCTAGTTTTGATTTAATACTTTTTACAGAAGAAGCAGGCGAAATAATAATCGAAAGTCAAACACGTCAGCGCATTGCAACCGCTACAAGTTTAAATTCCTTTATAGTTCCATCAGAAAATATTGCTTTTAGTAATATTACTCTTAACCGAGTTGATAGTAGTGGAAATATTTCTGTGGTGTATGAGCAAAATCCGATTGTAGATGAATTATGGACTGAAAATACTTTATCGACTTATGATAATGAATATAATCTAATAATCACAGATGAATCGCTAAACTGATTTAATTTATGAAAAGATAAATATTAAAAAAAAACTATGCACAACCATTTAGTTCTTTCTACATCTAATTAAAAAAAAATTATTATGAAAAAAATCTTTTTAATTCTAATTAGTTTATTCTTTTTTAATCAACTAATAGCTCAAAATCAGGCTATAAAAATCACTAATATCAATACCAATAAAGAAAAAATCATTAAAGAGAATAAAAGAATAAAACTAAAAACATTTGATGGTCGAAAAATTAAAGGCCGATTTATGATAGAAAATGATAGTACAATTATTGTTGATAATGTCCAAATAGAATTATCTGATATTGATGCGTTGAAACGGAATCCCCTTTTGACTTCCATTTTGATTTCTGGATCTCTTATTTATGGTGGAGTTTTAACAGCTGGATTTGGTGTTATAATTGGCGTTTGGATTGATTCAACAGCTTTTTGGCTTGCTATTCCAGCAGCTGGAATGATTTATACTGGAATAAAATCACCAAATTTTAATAAGAATCATAAAACTGATAAAGGATGGAAATTTGAAATCATAAATATATCTGATTAAAACGTGCTACAACATCGGCTATAAGTAATTGGGGTTTAAGTGCTTAATAGAAAATAAAAGTATAAATCAAAGGTCAGTGCTTCTCGAAGTCTCGGGAGAAAAGTTATGGCAAAAAAACGGTAAATTTCATAGCCGTTAAGGGTAGATTAATGACACTTTAAATGGTAAATATCATCACCATTCAAAGCACAATAACGGTATATTAAACGGTTAGTAAAATAAACATTAAAGAAAAACCAACGGCATAATAAATGGTAGCTATCATAACCGTTAATAGGTAGATCAACGG
>JBHEOF010000212.1:0-1440 GCA_046261715.1 Bacteroidales bacterium | reverse complement strand
CTTTTTAAACGGACCGCCTTTTTTCAGATTTCGGTAGGTGAAATAAGAAACAGCAGTGGTAAAAATTGCGAGGACAAAAAGAATAAGAACCGGTAAGATGGGACTCACGCCCTGAAAAAATGCAGTCTGCATAGTCTACCGGATCATTTAATTTATTCTGCTTTTCTGTCCTTAGAGTGTATCAAGCAGATGATTGATGATATCCACCGTTGACAGACCTTCCGCTTCGGCCGCGTAATTGGTCACTATTCGATGGCGAAGTACCGGAATGGCAAGCGCCTTGATGTCCTCCAACTCTACGTTATACCGGCCGGCAGAGAGTGCTTTTGTTTTAGCACCCAGAATTAAATATTGAGATGCTCTTGGGCCGGCTCCCCAACTAAGATACTTGTCGACAAACTCGGGTGAATGCTCCGTTTTCGGGCGCGTTTGAGTGACAAGTTTGATGGTTTTATCCAATACGTTCTCGGGGACTGGGACCTCACGAATCAGTTTTTGAAAATCAAGAATTTGACTTTTTTCCAGAACGGAATGTATCTCTTTTCTCTGAGCAGATGTTGTCTGTTTTACAATCTGTTTCTCTTCATCCGGATGAGGATAATTAAGATGAATATGAAACATGAATCGGTCAAGTTGTGCTTCAGGCAGGGGATAGGTTCCTTCCTGCTCAATCGGATTTTGCGTGGCAAGCACAAAAAACGGATCATCAAGAGTAAATGTCTGTCCTGAGGCGGTTATTTTATGCTCCTGCATTCCCTCAAGCAGTGCAGCCTGGGTTTTGGGAGGTGTTCGGTTGATTTCATCAGCAAGAACGATATTGGCAAAAATGGGCCCTTTAATGAACTTAAAATGTTTTCGGCCGGTCTCTTTATCATCCTCAATGACTTCCGTTCCGGTAATGTCGCCCGGCATCAGGTCTGGTGTAAACTGAATGCGGCTAAATGAGAGGTTCATCGTTTCGGCAACGGTTTGAATGAGCAGGGTTTTTGCCAAACCAGGAACTCCAACCAATACACAGTGTCCGCCGGAAAAAAGGGAGATCAGGAGCTGATCTACAACATCTGTCTGGCCAACAACCACTTTAGAAATTTCATCTTTGATCGCTGATACGGCACTGCTAAAATTTTCAGCAGCTTCCACCGGGTCCTGAAGTGTATCTGAACTCATTGATTTCAAATTAAGGTGTAGCCGTTTCAGGTTCTTGCATCAGAGGATCCTGTAAGCCATCTACATCAGGCATTGGGATTTTAAACTCTATAAAAACTTCATCTCTCAATTCTTCAAGCCATGTTCTGAACTCCTGCATCTGCTTTTGTTGGAGTGCAATTTCCCGAATCCGATCATAATCTTGTTTCAGGCTTGCAATATGTTCAGGTATGTGCCGGTCTAATCTTACAATTCGAAATGCTTTATTTGCATTTTGACGAGGAGGATTGTAAG
>JBHEOF010000211.1:1056-1777 GCA_046261715.1 Bacteroidales bacterium | reverse complement strand
GTGGTGAATGCAGGACTGAGCGGGGAGACCTCAGCCGGAGGGCTAAGGCGTATTGACTGGGTGCTGCAGCAGAATGTGGACGTATTTGTGCTGGAACTGGGCGGTAACGACGGTTTGAGGGGAATTGATCCCGAGAACACCAAACAAAATTTACAGGGGATTATCGATAAAGTAGAAGAGAAGTATCCCGATGCGGAAATTATTTTAACAGGTATGGAAGCTCCGCCAAATATGGGCGAGCAGTACACAAGCCGGTTCCGGTCGGTATTTTTTGAGCTGGCCGAAGAAAATGATGTGATCTTTATGCCGTTTGTATTGGAAGGCGTTGCCGGTGATCCGGACCTCAATCAGGGAGATGGAATTCATCCGACAGAAGAAGGACACAGGGTGATTGCCGAGAACTTGTGGGAGTATCTGGAAGGAGTTTTGTGATTCAGGCTGCAAGCTGCAAATACCAAATACCAAATACCAAATTCCAAGTACCAAGCTCCAAATTTCAAAATCTCAGGACTCAAGACTCAAGACTCAGAACTATAAATCAAAAGGCACGATTCACACATTACTGATGTTTAAACATCAGACAAAAAACAAAATATATTTATGAAACTTATACTAATCTTAATAACGATCTTATTTACTATGACTGATCAGGCGGATGCTCAAAATGAAAATTATGAAACGGCTGTACTCGGTGCCGGATGTTTTTGGTGTGTAGAGGCGG
>JBHEOF010000211.1:0-1046 GCA_046261715.1 Bacteroidales bacterium | reverse complement strand
AGCTATAACCAAGTAGTAAGCGGAAAAACCGGTCATGCCGAAGTTGCCAAAGTCACGTTTGATCCGGAAGAGATCAGCTTTGAAGAACTTCTGGAAGTGTTCTGGCACACGCACGATCCCACAACACTGAACCGGCAGGGAGCTGATGTGGGTACTCAGTACCGATCAGCTGTTTTCTATAACTCCCTTGAGCAGAAAAAGATTGCGGAAGAGTCGAAGAAACGAACGCATAAATCAGATCTTTGGGATGATCCGATCGTGACAGAAATTACACCGCTTAGCAACTACAGTGTGGCAGAGAATTACCATCAGGACTATTTCAACAATAATCCAAATGCGGGCTATTGTTCTGTGGTGATTGCGCCTAAACTGGCGAAGTTCAAGAAAGACTTCCCGCACTTGCTGCAGGAATCGATTTAAGTTAAGACCTGTCAGCATCTAAAGGACCTGACAGCGTCTGTTTTTTCATAGTATGGCTCCTGCAGATTTTCGGATTGTAATCTTCGTGTACCTTCAAGACTTTTGGTCTTCATAACGGAAGCTTAAACTTTATTTCAGGGCGATGAGCTTTTTACATAAAATCAGTATGACTACCTTATTCAAACTTTACAAATCCTCTATCAAACAATAATTAAACTTTACAGCTATGAAATTTTACTCACTGCTACTTTCACTAATCTTTGCCATTTCACTTCTGTTTTCAACATCAATCCAGGCGCAGGAGCGTGGAAATGACAGTCCAAGAGTGAGTCCGAATGCTTCGGTTTCTCAGACGATTGGTACTACGGTCGTGACAGTCACATACGGACGACCGGGCGTTCGAGATCGTGAGATTTTCGGTGAGCTTGTTCCATACGATGAGATCTGGAGAACGGGTGCCAATGAAGCAACGGCTATTACATTTTCAGACAATGTAATGATTGAAGGTGAAGAGCTGACTGCCGGTACCTATTCACTTTATACTCTTCCCGGAATGGATGAGTGGAGTGTAATCTTTAATAACAACCAATCGTGGGGTACGCAGTACGACTCGACAATGGATGAGC
>JBHEOF010000210.1:1048-1830 GCA_046261715.1 Bacteroidales bacterium | reverse complement strand
CAGGCAATACAGGTATAAATCAGCCGGTCGCCATTGCGGGCCTGCATGCCGATGATCGGTTTGATGTTGTGCTGCCTGCACGCCTTCACAAAATCGAAACAGGCAGTGGTGTTATTGATATCGGCAAGCACGAGCGTTTCAATCCCCAGCCAGGCAGCGTTTTCCACAAGTACTTCGGGCGACAGTGTGCCGTACAAAAGGCTGTAATATGTGTGGGCGGTATACACGTGAATTTGATTTTGATTGTGAAGCAATCATAATTTGTGATTGTAATATAATAATTATTTGATTTGGGCCGGAAAATTTAAAGTAGAAAGAATACTAAAACCTTTTTCTGATTGTACCCCGCTAAGCGGCATTTAGCTTCGCTGAGCTCCCTTTGGTCGGTTGCAATGCCGCTTTGAGAACCAGTGAATTTGTAATTCAATATCCACTTAAACAGGCAATTAGCGATAAAATTCAACCCTTATTTCTCTGATTCCTAAGGCCTTTGGAATCAGGGATTCTGAGACGCGCCGTAAAGAGCGTATTTACAAAAAAACCTTGAGAAAATATATTTTTGCAACATTTAATGGATATCCTCTGTAGAGACTTGCATACCGGCACGTCTCAGATTATATATTACAATGCTCTGTACAGACGCGCATATCGGCGCGTCTCAGATAATTCAGCACAATGGCACTTTAAAGACGTGCTCACAAGCATATCTCAAAAACCTCCGATGGATTTTTCATGGTTTTATCAACCTGTCCATATTGCGCTGCAAAACCCATGTGGTTCTC
>JBHEOF010000210.1:686-940 GCA_046261715.1 Bacteroidales bacterium | reverse complement strand
AAAAAATTTGCAGTCACATTTCCGGCGAAAGAAGCACCAAAGCAGCATGAATTCAATTTCAGAAAATCAATTATTCACCATAGACCATGTGACCTTTAATTTTTTAGCGGAATGAACGCTGCATTGTCGGGAAGCACCCGAAGCCTTGATTTTTGCTCCCCTTTTCATCAAGAAAAAGGGGAAACAATAAATATTAACCGATAAATATTGCGCTGCAAAACCCACGTGGTTCTCACAACTGGCGGTGCGTGCAG
>JBHEOF010000210.1:0-676 GCA_046261715.1 Bacteroidales bacterium | reverse complement strand
CGTGCAGCGCCGGAAATCATTCGGGTTGCATGATTCTACAAATGTTAGGCTCCTCCGGAGCAATCGAAATCAGACGGACCAGTCCCATCATAATATCCGAATATTCTGAATAAACCATGATTTAAAACAAAAAGGATCAAATCATGCAGCCCGTAACACCCTTCCCGTATGAACGGAACAGGTTCCTGCTTGTAGGGAAGGGATGGGGAAGGGTCAAAGAGTACAAAAAATATTAATTACACAGCAATATTCTGCCACTTCAGCCTTAATTGTTTTTCATCTTCTTTATACTTTTACCTGACTTTCAACTACCTTTGCACCCTTAATTATTTTTATGGATCAGCAAAAGAGCAACGACCCCCTGCACGGGAAAACACTCAAATTTATTTTGGAATATCTTGTTGAGCAATATGGCTGGGAGGGGATGGCCCGAAGGATCAGGATCAATTGTTTTGCCAAAGATCCCAGTGTGAATTCGAGCCTGAAATTTCTGCGTAAAACACCCTGGGCCCGCAAAAAAGTTGAAGATCTTTACATATCCACCATTGGCAAAAAGTGATGACTATTAAACCCAAAAGTATTTTATGAAATTCCAGGACTATAATTTTGTTCCCAGCCTGAAACGCAATCTGGAAACCCTGGGTTTCAGAAAACCTACCGATATACAGTATAAATC
>JBHEOF010000021.1:41802-45968 GCA_046261715.1 Bacteroidales bacterium | reverse complement strand
CTGTATGTGCCCAGAACAGGACTCGAACCTGCACGTACTTGCCCCCTGTGCAATGGCATGTCATGAGCTCGTCGTCGTACCTCCTCCTCGGTTCCGCCACCTGGTGCCATTAAAAAAGCCGGTAACTATCATCACCGGCTTCTGTATATGTGCCCAGAACAGGACTCGAACCTGCACGTACTTGCGTACACTAGTCCCTGAAACTAGCGCGTCTACCAATTTCGCCATCTGGGCCAATACAATTCAGATCGTTGTAAAAAAATGGTGCCCAGGACAAGACTCGAACTTGCACGAGCTTGCGCTCACTACCCCCTCAAAGTAGCGTGTCTACCAATTTCACCACCTGGGCTTGTTGTTACATTTTCAGCTGTTCAGTAAGGAAAGACCGTTGTAAAACGCTTTTTGAAAATGTGTGGCAAAGGTAAGAAAAGTTTTATTTTACGCAACACCTTTGGAAGCATTTTTTTTAGGATGATTTTTGTTAGGTTTGCACAAACAATTTTTCATCATGAACCCTACAGAAGAAAATCCGGTTTTATCGCGCCAGGCGCTTGAAATGATAACCGTTGCCCACGAATACTGCCTGTTTTTTGAGCAGGCCGAAAAATACTCTGCCCGGGAGATTATGTCCTATTTCCAGAAAATCGGCCCTCTGCTCTATCTTAAAGGAGCAGTGCTGCCTGCCAGTGTGGAAACCGATCCTGAATTTATGGAACGCTTTGTTACGGAAGAACAATGGGAGACGGTATTTAAAACCCTGAGGGAAAAATTTGGCGACGACGATGTGTATTACGTGCACGATCATAATTATGATTCAGAGGAAGTGAGCCTGTCGGATAACATGTCGGATATTTACCAGGATATGAAAGACTTTGTGATGCTATACCAGAAAGCCCCTATGCAAAGCAAACGCTGTGCAGTAGCAGAGCTACAGAAACTGTTTGAAAATCACTGGGGTTTAAGGATATTACAGGCACTTACCAACACTCACGTAAAAATATACCGCGACAGCATTGATCCTGAATTGTTTTCGGATGATGAACTCTCAGGTGAATAAAAAATCCGGCAATTGTATGTAAATAATTTAGAAGGATGGGTTTTAGTTAGCACAAAGTAATGCTATGTGACCGGTTTCTCCCCTTTGTACAATCAACTTCGAACTTCAGTTTTTTCAGATAATTTACTTCTGAAAATTTAATTGTTATCCATCACTTCATTTACCAAAAAAAGCAAAAAACATTGAAGGTTTCTGAATTGTTAGTAAATTCGCAATCTTTCAATATATTTAATCGCTTAAATACAAGTTGATATGAACCTGAAAAGACTTTTATATACAGTTTTAATAACCGGTAGTGTTTTAAGTTGTGCCATTGCCGATAAAGGATACCGCATTGACGTAAAAGTAGATGGAGTGCAGGACACTATATCCATGCTCGCCTATCATTTCGGCAACCGCCAGTATATTCAGGATACCGTAAGAGTTAATAATGAAGGTCGTTTCACTTTCCAGGGAGATGAAAGGCTTGATCAGGGTATGTATATGGTAGTATTGCCAGGCCAAAAGTATTTTGAAATCATAGTTGACAAGAATCAGCATTTCAGTGTTGAAACTGAAATGGATAATTTCATCGCTTCCATGAAGTTTGAAAGCTCACCCGATAATGAAGCTTTTTATAATTATATGCGCTTTATTGGCCGGCAGAATGAAATTACCGGTCCTGCAAGAACAGAGCTTCAGGACCCGGGAATTTCCGAAGAAAGAAAAAATGAATTACGCGCTGTAATTGAAGAAGCCGACCGTCAGGTTAAAGCATTGCAGCAGGAGATCATTAATGAATTTCCTGATGGATTGTTTGGTAAGATCATGCTTGCTCAGCAGGAACCCGCCATGCCTGAAGCGCCTCTTAAGGAAGACGGTACACCTGATAACGAATACCTCTACCAGGTTTACAAAGAAAGGTTCTGGGAAAATATTGACTTTTCTGATGACCGCCTTTTACGCACACCTGTATTTCATGCAAAACTCAATCAATATTTTACAAGGGTACTGGTTCAAATGCCCGACAGTATTATTGCTGAAGCCGACCGCCTGGTTGAAAAAGCCAGGGCTCACCCCGAGGTTTTTCAATATGTAGTATTTTTTGTTACAAATACTTTTGAGCGATCACAGATCATGGGTATGGATGCTGTTTTTGTGCACATGGTAGAAAATTATTACATGAGCGGAGAGGCCGACTGGGTAGAACCCGAACAGTTAAAGCGCATTGCAGAACGAGCCATGGCTCTTAAACCCCTGCTAATCGGTAAAACTGCCCCTGATATTACCATGTTTACCCGCGATCGCAGTCCGTTAAGCCTGCATGATGTGGATGCCGAATTTACCATTTTATATTTCTGGGATTCGGAGTGTGCCCATTGTAAGCGTCAAACACCCAAGCTCAAAGAGTTTTACGAACGCTTTAACCCAAAAGGTGTGGAAGTTTTTGCTGCCAACACAGAAGCTGACCGCGACAAATGGCTGAGTTATGTCAACGAAAACAATCTGAACTGGATAAACGTACACGATCCTGCTAATCTTTCAGGTTTTCGCGATAAGTATAACATATGGGCTACTCCACTTATCTTTTTGCTTGATCATGACAAACGCATCCTTGCCAAACAAATAACCATTGAGCAGGCCGAAGATATCATAACAAGACAAATGGAAAATAAAAACCGGTAAGCTTACCTTCTTACCTGTGTTCATCGCGTAACAGATCCAGTATAGTTTTAACCGGGTTAAAGGTAATCAATGGCACTTCCACAAAGATTGTGTTCCAGCGGGCCATTGCTCCATTCCATAGGCCCGGGAGTTCCTGCGCCTTAAGGTCTTTCCCGTCCTTGCTTTTTTCGCTTATAAAACCTGTTTCCTGATCAACAAATGACCTGAGATCGAATGTATTACCATGTTGATCTTTTAATGAGCAAACCAGATCAACCGGATTAAAATGCGTTGACTGCTCAAAAATCTTTTTCTGATCTGAATCGTTATGGTTCACCTGCGAAGATTCAACTATTTGCAATGACCGGGTGCCGCTGTTCTTATCTTCTACCCAGAAGGGACCACCCCCGGGCTCACCCACATTCTTTACCATACCGCAAATACGGATAGGTCTTCCAAGAATTTCTTTTAGTTTATCAAATCCTTCGGAAGCATCTGCCGGCAGTTTTGCAGGATCTATGTAAAGATATTCTATAGCAAAAGTTCGCGCTACAGCATATTCATCATCAGGAAAATCACCACTCTCCATCTCCTTAAGTATTTTGAATATTTTTTCCTGCAAAAAGAGCAGTAACCCCCCCAAAAGTTTCTTGTAAGTATACGTTTCCTGCTTTAAACGATCAGGTACAACATTATCAATATTCTTGATGAAAACAATATCCTCACTGAGTTCATTAAGATTCTGAATAAGCGCACCATGACCACCGGGCCTGAAAAGCAATGATCCGTCACTATCACGAAAAGGTTTATTATTCATGTCAACGGCCATGGTGTCGGTTGAAGGCTTTTGCACAGAAAATTTTACTTCATATTTTACTCCAAACTCTTCTTCATAAGAATCAATTACACTTCCTACATGATTTATAAATCTGCCCCTGTGCTCGGGCGATACGGTAAAATGCAGTTTTACTTTTCCGTTTTCTTTCTTTACATAATTGGCACCCTCAACCAGGTGCTCTTCAAGAGGAGTACGGCTAAATCGATCGTAGCAATGAAACTGCAGCAAGCCTTTGGGCAACATGGCATAACCAAGTCCTGCATCATCCAGTAAATTATCAAGCAAGGGTAAAAAGTCTTTTTTATCATACAATTCTGCTGCATCCATGCCACTTTTATCCATTATTTCGGTAAGATCATCCCAGAAGGCAAAAGATCTCATTTCATCAAAAAACTTTGCAGCATCTTTGTTTTCGGCACCTAATTGTTCAACAGATGTTCCTTTTTGCAGTTCATCGCGCCATGAAAAAAGATCTTTGAACATGCGGGTTGCAGCACCACTGGCAGGAACAAACTTAACGATGTCGAGCTTTGGAGCTTTCTGCTCAAAAAAACTGATATACTCCTGCATCCAATCATCTTCTATTTTTAATATTCCATCATCTATGATAGCAGGGGCGGCAAGTTC
>JBHEOF010000021.1:24987-41792 GCA_046261715.1 Bacteroidales bacterium | reverse complement strand
CTTTGGCCATTTCTACGGAAATACCCTTTTCCTTTAGCTGTTGTAAATCTTTTTCTGTAAACATAGCTGTGGTTTTAAATTACAATGATTTTAAAAAAATAAAAATACACTTTATCCTGAAAACCTGTTGTATTATTTTCCTGCCACCAGGTCTTCATCTCTTACAAGCATGAGAATAGCAGAATGTGGTACAATAAAATATTTTTCAGAATTAAATTCGATTTCGAATGAGTTGTCCTGCAGAAAAACTGCCAGATCGCCCTCAGCAGCCTGCAGGGGAAAATATTTAAGGTTTTCCTGGGTTTCTTTCCAGGGCTCATCGCTTTCGATGGGTGCCGGGATGGGATATCCGGGTCCGGTTTTCATCACATAGCCGCTTTGTATTCTTCTTTTCTCTTCCACACCGGGAGGCAGATAAAGACCACCTTTGGTACGTTGAGTCGCACTTTTGGGTTTTATGAGCACCCTATCACCAATAAGTATAAATTTTTCAAGGCTTTCACCATCGATTTTTAGCAGCATATACAACGTTTTACAAGATTTATCAAACTTTCACAAACCTAAGTTTTTTTTGCGTAAAAATAAAACTTTGATTTTGCCAATATCCTTGACTTTCAGATTAAATTTTTTAATTTTTGTTTTTTAAAGACAAAATAAGTAAGACTACATTCAGGTTTTCTTTTTTAACAATTAAAAGTAAAACATTATCAAGTGTTGTTACGTTAGTTTGGCAAATAAAGCATGTTTGTAATACATCGTAAAACCTGAGTTTTTTTCATACATATTAAACAAACATCCAAAACATAAACCTATGGCTAAAAGACTATTATTAATCAGCAATTCAACAAATTACGGGGAAAAGTATCTGAATTACACCCGAAAGTACATTACAGATTTTCTTGGAAAAGATGTTCGTAATATTGCTTTTGTACCCTATGCTGCAGTTGATATTTCTTATGTTGAATACACCAACAAGGTAAATGAAGTTTTCCAGGAACTGGGATATTCAACAAAATCAACAGAAGATATCCAGGGTCCTGAAAAAGTTATTGAAGAGGCCGATGCCATTGTAGTGGGTGGGGGAAATACTTTTCATCTGATCCATTATATGCATGAAAGAGGCATCATGGATATCATAAGGAAGAAGGTAGAAAACGGAACACCCTTCATAGGATGGAGTGCCGGAAGTAACGTGGCATGCCCCAGCATAAAAACCACCAACGACATGCCGGTTATTCAACCTGTAAGTTTTGAAGGCCTTTCATTGATACCTTTCCAGATCAATCCCCACTATACCGATGGCCGAATACCCAATCATAACGGAGAATCAAGGGAAGACAGGATAAGAGAATTCCTGGAGTTAAACCCCGATTTTACTGTTGTTGGCCTGAAAGAAGGTTCAATGATTCAGATTGAAGGTGATAACGTAAAACTGCTTGGCAATAAAACTTTAAAAGTATTCAGAAAAGATCAACCCACACTTGAATATGATCCAAGCACAACTCTTGATTTTATTCTAAAATAATAACACTTAAAATTCTACATTCAACCCCATACTTGCTATATTTGCATAGTATGGGGTTTTTGATGCTATCCTTAGTAACAAAGCATAACATATTTACAAAAAGCAATTTATGAGCAATCAACCCAACTCCGTTGTAAGTAATGAATTTTTACAAAATCCTTTGTTGATTGAAGAGATAAAGGCAATACATGGTGCCGGATATTACAGTGCCGGCCCGGTAATTATTATGCAATTGAATCTGGGAGAATGGGATGAGATACCTACAAATACTATCAATGGATTTTTTGAAAAGCTTCAGCAAACCATTCCGGGTTTGCAGGAGCACCATTGCAGTGAAGGTGAAGAGGGTGGGTTTTTTACCCGGGTAAAAGACGGAACCTTGCTCGGGCATGTTGCTGAACACATTGCCCTTGAACTTCAGAACATGGCCGGAATGAATGTAGGCTTTGGTAAAACCCGAAGTGCAGGCCGCAAAGGAGTTTATAATGTAATTTTCCGCTTTATCAATGAGACCGCAGGAAAATATGCAGCCCGGGCAAGTGTGGATATTATAAACCGGATTCTCACAAAAAAAGAAATAAATATCGATCAATATGTGGGCGATCTTACCTGGTTGCAACAACAGCATGCCATGGATCAGGCTACGAAAGCTATTACAGATGAAGCCTATCAAAGAAATATACCGGTAATACAATTGGACTCCTGCAAATTGATTCAGCTGGGTACCGGAAAATATCAGAAACACATCAGAGGAAACATTACCTCAGATACAACATGGCTGGCAGGCGAAAACTCTCTTGATCCCTATATGAATCTTTTAATGCTTGCCAATGCTGGTATTTCAGTGCCCCGCACCATAAAAACAGAATTTTTAGATGATGTATTAAAATTCTGGAAAAGTCTTCGTAAGCCCGTAACAATAAAAGCAACGGCAAAAAATGGCCACTCTTGTATTTTTCCTGCCATTAACAATTCCGGTGTTTTAGAAGATGCATTTACATTGTGTAAAAACCAAAGTAATGAGGTAATTGTAAGTGAGCAGACTCCCGGACTTACTTATCGCCTGCTGATCATCAACCATAAGTTTGTTGCGGCTACTTTGCTTGAAAGCCCCGAGCTGATTGGAAACGGCAAAGAAAATATTGCAGTACTCATTCAAAAACTAAACGATGAGCAGGAAAGAAGAAATCTGCCTGATAGCAGTCTGAAAGCCCTGCAGCCCGATGATAAAATGCTCGAACTTTTATCATATTATGGTTATACGCTCAATGATATTCCTGAAAAAGGTACCAAAGTGCCGCTGGTCCATAACACTTTTACTGCCGGCATAGCCTTATCAACGGATGTTACCGGAGTTGTGCATCCGGTAAACCGATACATTGCTGAAAGAGCAGCAGAGGTTATCAACCTGCCCGTAGCAGGAGTGGATATTATTTGCCCCGACATAAGCAAACCCATCGAAGAAAACCAGGGCACCGTTGTTAATGTTGAGATGGATCCCGATCTTCAGATGCATATGAACCCCTGGAAGGGCCAGCCAAGAGATATTGCAGCCCCTTTTCTGGATTCAGTTTTTCCGGAAAAATCACCCACGCGGATACCTGTTATCTCTGTTACCGGTTCAGCCGGGAAATCGGTTTGTACCTACCTGATAAATTTCATGCTTGAAAAAGAAGGTTATAAAACAGGACTTGCCCATTCTGATGGTATATTTATCGACGGCCGCCGAATAATTCGTGAAGATATGGCCAATTTTGACGCGGCACAGTTGATTCTGAAAGACTCAGGCATAGATTGTGCCGTATTTGAAACTCCGGCAGAAAGCATAATGAGCCATGGGCTGGGCTATGACTTTGCCGATGTGGGTATCGTGCTTAATGTGCATCCGCAGCATCTTAACATCAGCAATATTACTACGATTGAAAATCTTGCCTATGCAAAATCAGTAGTGGCTGAAGAAGTATATCGCGACGGATTTTCTGTTCTCAATGCTGATGATCCACTCGTGATGGAAATGAAAGAACGCCTTTACAGCAAACCGGTTTTGTTTACATCCAATACCGAAAATCCTGAATTCAGAAAGCACTGCCTACACGGGGGAATGGGAGCGGGAACCGAAAATAATGAAATTTACCTCTGGACAACAGGCGGTAAGCATCGTATTGCAACACTGAATGAAATACCTTTGTGGGCCAACGGGAAAAATGACATTCTGCTTGAACCTATACTGGCAGCAATTTGTGCCCTGGCGGCTTTTGATGTAAAGCCCGATAAGATCAGTCATCTGCTGAAAGCTTTTAAACCTGCTTCTTCAAGTTTGCACGGACGGTTAATGACATTTTATCCCAATCAAAATACGGTTATTATTGATAAACCCGCCGGTCCTGTCGCTATTAAACATCTGCGTGAAAAAATTATGAATCAGAATTCAGTGCCCGAAATATTCATTGACCTTAGCGGAAATATACCGGAAGACTTTTGGAAACATTTTTTCGAAGTATTCAGGAATGATAAAATTAAGGTTGAACTGTTTTTTTCTAACATTGACCCGGAAGATGTCGGACACGACCCATCATCACATGAAAACCTTCAGATTATCAAATCATTGCAGGAACGTTATAAAAAATCAGTTCAGTTTCACCCGCGCATGAGTGAACAGGAAATCATCTCAAAGATTACCGGCAAGGCAACAAAATCGCAAGTTAAGGCAAATGTGATGAATTATCATAATGATGCAGTGCAATGTATAAAGATACTTGAGAAGAAAGAAGAACCATCTGTATCACTTATAATCAGTTGGAATTATAAATATCTTCAGCAGTTGATTAGTCATAATCTTATTATTGTTTAATAAGAATTACTGCAAATTATTTCTATAATTTTGCACCTTTAAATGCTAATGCTTTAAAAACAAAGAAAATAAAATATTAAGAAGATGAGCCGACAAGTAGTATATTTCATTTCACTCCTCATGCTTATTGCAGGCATTTCATGTAAAACTCAGCGTCCTGTAAGGGTTCAACATGTAAGAAACCTGGATGCAGGGCATACTTTGCAAGGTTTTTACTACGCATTACCCCGCACCGTTTTAATTGTTGATATAACCGTAGTGAGCACCTCAGAAACACCCGGACCCTATGCTCGATATGCTGAAAAATTTCTGGGGCTGGAAGAAGTGATAACAGATAAAACACAAACATTTGAGATCAGGGAAGTGAATGTAAGTCAATTTGCTGAGCCCGATCCTGCAGAATACTACTTTGCTGAACTGAATCCGGAAGAAAATCGTAAAAATCCTTTGTCCGTGTATTTACATGAAAACGGCATAATTGCAGGTATAAATGCCCCATTTGATGAGCAGGAGTATTTGTTAAACAATTCTGTAGAAAATAAATACGGCTATTTTGGTACTGAAGCAACATTCAACCATTTTGTGGAATCAAACCTGCATGAAAAAGTTGATACAATTATTCAGCAGGTAAGAATGGATACCATAACAGTTGAAAGGCGCACCCTGCGACGCAGACTCGTGGAGAAATCTTCTGAAATAAAAGCAAAGGAAGTGGCCGACTACATCCTTAAAATCCGTGAGAAAAAGTTTGATCTGCTCAGTGGATTTGCCGAAATCACCTATTCAAGGGAAGCTCTTAAATACATGAATGATCAGCTTACTCAGCAGGAGAATGATTATCTTGAGCTGTTCACAGGATTAACAACGCAGAGTTTTATGAAATACCGCTATTATTTCATTCCTGAAAAAAACACGGCAAGTGTTCCTTATACTTTGTTCCATTTTTCAGAAAGAGAAGGGTTGCTGAAAGAGGAACAGCAAGATAGTCAGGAAGTAAGAATTCAGGTTACAAGAAGCAATACAACACGTCAGCCCGCAGTATTCCTTATGAATCCTGACCGTGGTAAAGATATAGACACTGGATTTTATTATCGCATTCCTGAGCATGGTAATGTTACCATTCTGCAGGGTAATATGCCGCTCGCTGAATCAAGGATGCTCATTAATCAGTATGGTATAATAACAAGTTTGCCTCCTGTTGACCTGAAAATAGAGTACTATCCAAACACAGGATCAATCAAATCAGTTGAAAAAATCAAATAAACCTACACAAATGAAACATATTATAGTTACAGGACACAGCAAAGGACTTGGTGCAGGAATTACTACTGCCCTTATTCATGAAGATCATCATATACACGGAATTTCACGCACGGATAATACCGATCTGCAAAAACTGGCCAGGGCAAAGGGATGTAAAATGGATTTTTATTCCTGCGACCTTTCTCATACCGATACTATTGAACCGATAATGCAGCAGGTTTTTAACAATATTGATAAAGAAAACTGCGATGGCGTTTATCTGGTTAATAATGCGGGAGTTATTAAACCTATCGGCCCACTGGAAAGCCTTGAACCCGCGGATATGGAAATACATATGCGCGTTAACCTGCTTGCTCCCATGTTTATTACCAGGGAATTTGTAAAGCATTTTTCAAGCTGGAATACCGAGAAAAGAATTCTGAATATTTCTTCCGGTGCCGCAATAAACCCCTATCATGGTTGGAGTAACTATTGCACAGGCAAAGCAGGTATGGATATGTTTACACGTTGCATAGCCACAGAGCAGGATGACAAAGATTATCCAGTAAAGCTTATGGCAGTTGCTCCGGGCATTATTGATACCGATATGCAAACTACCATAAGGGGAACTACCGATGATCAGTTTATTCACCGTAAAAAGTTTGTTGAACTGAAGGAATCCGGGCAACTGGTTTCACCTAACCTGGCCGGGAAGAACCTTACAGAACTGCTCTTCTCCGATAATTTCAAAAACGGCGATATAACTGATATCCGCGACCAATACTAAACCAAATCTGCAATAATTTATTACATGGAAAAAATTGATCTCCAGGAATTTGAAAGTAAACTTAAGGTAAGAAATCTGCAAATAGAAGACTTTGATGCATTGATAAGAATGCAGAAAATATGCTTCCCATCAATGCAAACCTGGACCAGGGAAAATATTGAAAATCAACTGCGCATCTTTCCGGACGGACAAATCGTTATTGAAATTGACGGAATGCTTGTTGCTTCATCATCAAGCCTCATCATTGATTCTGAAGATCTTGATCTGGACAAAAACTGGGATGAGATATGCGATAACGGAGATATCGGCACCCACGATCCGGAAGGCGACACCCTTTACGGTATGGAAATTATGGTCCACCCCGACTACAGAGGAATGAAACTTGCCACCCGACTGTATGAAGCAAGAAAAGAACTTGCCCGCGATCGAAATCTTATGCGCATTGTTATTGGTGGCCGGCTGCCGGGTTATAAGAACTATAAAGACAAATTCAGCATTAATCAATATGTTGACAGGGTTACCAGCAAAGCAATTTTTGACCCTGTGCTTACTCCGCAGCTTTCCAATGGCTTTTCACTAAAAAAAGTAATTCGCGAATACCTTGATGAGGACAAAGAATCAGGTGGGTTTGCTACCTATCTTGAATGGGCTAATTTTGACTATCGCCAGGAAAAAGACAGGAAATTTCTTGCATCGCTGCCTATGCGTATTTGTGTGGTACAATATCAGATGCGCCCCATAAGAAGCTTTGAAGATTTTGCCGTACAATCCGAGTATTTTGTGGATGTGGCATCGGGCTATAAAAGCGATTTTATTCTTTTCCCTGAGATATTTACACTGCAGTTGCTTTCTCTTTTCCCAAAAGAAAACCCGGGTACTGCAGCCAGAAAGATCGGGGAATTTACTGAACAATACCTTGAACTTTTCAGCGATCTTTCCATAAAATACAACATCAATATCATTGCCGGTTCGCATTTTACACCTGAAAATGATAAACTGTATAATATCGCCTACCTTTTTAAACGCAATGGAGAAATTGGTAAGCAATACAAGTTGCACATAACGCCCAATGAGAAAAAATGGTGGGGTGTAGAGCCGGGTCGTAATATTGAAGTGTTTGATACAGATAAAGGAAAGATCGCCATTCAAATATGTTATGACATTGAATTTCCTGAAGTAGCCAGGATTGCCGTAGAAAGAGGAGCCCGAATGATCTTTGTCCCGTTTTGTACGGATGACCGCCAGGGGTACCTCAGGGTGCGTTATTGTGCCCAGGCACGTTGCGTTGAAAACCAGATTTTCGTGGCTATTGCAGGCACTGTAGGTAACCTGCCGCAGGTTGACAATATGGATATACAGTATGCCCAGTCGGGAATATTTACCCCATCTGATTTCTCTTTTGCACGTGATGCCATTGCAGCAGAATGTACACCCAACGTGGAAACAGTAATTATCAATGATATTGACCTTGAACTGCTCAAGCGCCATCGCAACCGCGGTACAGTAACAAACTGGAACGATCGTCGTACCGATATTTACCGTGTTCAGGCTTTAGACCATGACATGGACCGGCACGAACCCCAGGATCCTTATTAATTATAAAGTACCAGGTATAACAACCTTGTAAAGTTCAGTCAAATAATACAAAAACCATCTTTGGATTTTATTGACTACTTTTTTTCTTTATTTTTTTTGAAAAACTACAAATACAATATTTAAAAAATTATTGTTTTTGACTGCTATTCCTGTATTCTACAATATTTTTCCGTTATACATCTTAAGCAAATAATGCGCAAAAAATAAAGAAACTTTTCTTGATTTTGATTGTTTAGTATCTGCTTTCTATAAAATATTTTCACTAAGATATAATTTGAAAAATATGCACAGACTACATATAATTGAAGACAAAATCATTGACTGGATGGCAGTTAATGGAATCTACTTATTAAGAATAAGTGTAGGAATAATATTTTTCTGGTTTGGATTCCAGAAATTTTTTCCCGGTATAAGTTCAGCTGAGGATATAGCCACACGAACCATTGATGTTTTGTCGTTCGGTATTGTTCGGGCCCCCTACTCTATGCCCATCCTGGCAACATGGGAAACTTTGATCGGACTGGGTTTTCTTACAGGCAAATTTTTAAGGGTAACGATTGTTCTGTTGTATTTGCAAATGTCCGGAACCATTTTCCCTTTGTTTGTTTTTCCTGATGAAACATTCTATATGGTACCTTTTGTGCCTACAATTGAAGGGCAGTATATACTGAAAAATATTATTCTTATTACAGCAGCTATGGTAATACTTGCCTGGGACCAGGGAAGGATTATCAGCAAAAGAAAATCAAAAGAAGGGTTGAAAAATTAACACTGCCCTACAAATTGTTTAAAAAACTTTTTACATAAAACCTGAACCAGGAATCATTTTCCGTGATCTCCCTGACGTATTTTGACGGTTGTCCTTCAGTGCTTTGAATTGAAAAATCAATAGCTGCCAGTTTGCCGGCATATTCCTGTAGCTCTTTTACTTCCCTGGCATCCAGGCGGTTTAACTTAATGAGTTTTAACAGCTCAAGGGCATTTTCGTGTTGATTGCTCCCGGCAAAAAATTTTACACCCGCTTTCATAAAAGAAATATTAGATGATTGTGATATGAAATCACTGAGTAATTGATGATCCAAATTGTATTGGCTCAGGTTATTTTCAATGAAAAAATCATCTGCACGGGAATAAAGTTCAAGAAACTCAATGAATCCTTCCTGTGCGCCCCTGAAATAAGCTCCCTGGGCAATATGCAACTGTTGTTCATAATCAGAAAGCAGTGATGTATAGGAAAACTTTTCCACTAGATTTTCTGCAATTGTCCATTCACAATCCTTTTCAGATTTAATCATATTTTTCAATTGCGTATAATCATCAAACGCTGCATTGTAATGACCTGCTTCTACTTTTTCAGGGATCAATTCTGCCAGTTTTTTGATTTCTCTTTCCTGCAGTTCGCATTCTTTGCGGCGGATCATTTCAGAAAGGCTGATAATTCGCAAATTAATGATTGTATCTTTCCTGAGATCATAACGCATGGCATAACCTGCAACCCGGTTAAGTATCTCTCCTGCTTCTGAAATTTCACCGGCCCATGCCTTCAGATGCCCCAGAGACAGTTGTTCCTTAACGTTTTCCCTGATCATTTCCAGGTTTGTTTCCGGAGCAATCACTCCAGGTTCTGTTATATCGAATTCAGCTGTAAAAAGCAAAGCCTGCTCTTTTTTCTCTTTCGTTTCGGATATTCTGGCTTCAAGATCATCAGGGCAATCAAGTGAGGGATATGCAGAGCAGAGATCTCTCAATGCTTCATATTTTTTAAGAGCATCATCAAAATCGTAATATGACAATGCTTCTTCTGCTCTTAATTGATAGGCTTCTGACACTTGCTGCATAAGCAACATTGATTCCTGATCATCTTCAATAAAAACCTGATTCTGTTGTTGATATTCACGGGCGTTTTCGATATAGGTAACCGCAAAAGAAAAGTTGCCGGAAACATATGCTCTTTCTGCTACACGCAGAAACGACCTGTACATGCCGTAATGCGCATTGCCCATACTAATGAATAATTCATTAGGACAATCCCAGGTATTTTCAGTTGCTTTACAAAATTCATCCAACCGGTTCAGTATCTTCAAAGCGTCAAGAAAACGATCGTCAAGAGCAAGTTTTTCTGCTCTTTTCAATTCAAGGGTAAAAAGTTCAAGGGCAAACAGTTGTATATCTTCGTGCCAGCGCACAGGTGGTGACACCTTTCCCATAAGGTCAGTCATTCTGTTCAGTGCATCCGGGGCGCTATCTGAATATAATTCAATAATTGCCAGTGCAAGTTGCGCAGGTATATACCATCTGTTATATGAAACGGCCCGCTCAAAATTTGCACGGGCATTTTCTGTTTCTCCATTTTTCAACAACTGAATTCCCCGGTCATATAAAATACTGTCAATGTGCGAAATTGCAAAGTTAAAGTCCGGGCGTAACGCTAACAATTCATGATGTAAAACTTCCAAACTGTCAAGAACATTTAAAGGATCTTTGCCCTCATAGTTTATAATATCATGAAAACTTTCAAATCTCAGTTTTCCCGCAATTATTTCAGCATCACACAATCGAAATTCATCAATAATCAATTGTTCCGGTTTATCAATTGATAAACCATCAATCAATGTCCGGGCCTTTTCAATCTGGTTAGGAGCTTCATAATAAGATGAAAGAGCATTTCTTAAAAATGTAGCTTCTTCAAAATATTCTGATGGATAATAAAAATCAACAGAGGTAATATGGATGTGCATATCTTCAACCGGGCTGAAACCGTTAAGATCATATGTCAATAGTGTATCAGAATTCTCCTGATCATTCCATTTTATACCCGTAAGATGGATATCCTGCAGGATATTACCAGATCCATCAGTAATATGAACTTTCACATCAAGTAAGGAAGGAATCAGCCAATGGCTGATATCAAAATGCCTGTAGGTGTATTCGCCTGAAAGAGATTGATTTGTAATATTTACAGCAATTCCTGCAGTTTGGCTGTCAGGCAATTTAACCCTGACATCCAGAGACCCCTGAAATGTATAATGTACAAAAACCCTTAGCTTATTATTGCCATCGGCAATGATTTGAAGCAGTTTGTTTATTACCTGATTGCTCCCTGTTTGGACACCGGGCCGAAAATGATATTCCTGGCGGAAATCATATTCCGTTTGCATCTCATCAGAATCCCGGGCTATCAGCAAATTATGTGAAAAGAACAACAGGAAAAATAAGATAAATGCTTTTTTCATTGATTTGGATACAAATTCAGGTTTTGTTATCAAAATTTATATGAAATATAACAGGGCACCATAAAATGCCCTGCTACTTTAATGATGAACGATTTTATAAATCAGCTTTATGTTACTTGCTGATGTGCAATTTATTTTTCCTGTAAAGGACTTGTATAAATTTCTCATTATTTTGTCATACCCCCACAAACAGCAATTACCTGCCCGGTGATATATGATGACATTTCAGATGCGAGAAATAATGCCACATTTGCCACATCATCCACGTTTCCAGCTCTTTTAAGGGGTATTCTTTCTGCCCAGCCTTTTTTCACTTCTTCCGGCAAACCGGCAGTCATATCAGTTTCAATAAAACCGGGAGCAATTGCGTTGCATCGCACATTGCGCGCCCCCAGCTCCTGGGCTACGGATTTTGTAAATCCGATCATTCCTGCTTTGGATGCAGCATAGTTTGCCTGCCCTGCATTTCCACCCAAACCAACTACTGAACTCATATTGATAATAGAACCCTGGCGTTGTTTAAGCATATATTTCTGGACAGCTTTTGTTAGGTTGAAAGCAGATTTCAGGTTAACCCTGATCACGTCATCCCAGTTCTCTTCAGTCATACGCATCAGTAGTGTATCGCGGGTAATTCCGGCGTTATTAATAAGAACATCAATTCTTCCAAAATCGGCTGCTACATCATCAACAAGTTTTTCGCTATCCTGAAAGTTGCTGGCATCAGATGCATAACCTTTTCCTTTTACTCCCAGCTTTGTAATTTCACTTTCCAGTTCTTTGGCTTTATCATCATAAAAGAGATCAGAGAATGCTACCTGGGCTCCCTGGGCAGCAAAAGCAAGTACCAATGCTTTACCTATTCCCCTTGATCCACCTGTTATCAATGCAACTTTTCCTTCTAATAACTTCATCACAGTTTATTTTAGTTTATACTTAAATTATTAATGAGTGAAAACTTAATTCCTTCAAATTTATTACTTTTTTTATGTAATGACAATACCGATGTGTTTAAGATCCTGGCGATGTGCAAGCAACTCATGCTTCGGATACATTCTGAAGGCATAATTATAAATACCTACCCTCTGGGTTTTAACCTCACAACGAAAAGTAATTGTTCCGTTTTCTCTCTTTAACTGTTCCATTTCGTAAACTGAGATAACAGACTCTTCTCCTTCAAAATTTTTCTGGATGAACACTACTTCCACACCAAAATCCGACTCATTCAGTCCATTCAGGTTGAGAACCAGTTCGGCAATAAATTTATCACCCAATAGCAGCGAATTATCAGATGTATTCATCAAATTCACCGATTCCAGTTCTATGCTTTCCCATCTTCTGTTCATAAGAGATTTCCATTGGGCAAAATCTATGGCGCGCTCACAATTATCGGCAAGCAATGCATCAGCACGTTTGAATAATTTGTTATAAAAGAAATTAAAATAATCATCCATCATGCGCTTATTGGTGAAGTGGGGGGCAATTTTTGCAATGTTATTTTTCACCCACCTGATCCATTCAACCGGCACGCCGTTTTTATTACGGTCGTAAAACATGGGAATGACTTCATTCTCAAAAGTATTATAAATAATTTCGGCATCCAGCTCATCCTGATATGTTTGATTTTCAAAGGTTCTTTCTTCTTTGATGGCCCAGCCCGCTTCAGGCACATAACCTTCGGCCCACCATCCGTCAAGAACACTTAAATTCATTACACCATTTAATGCGGCTTTTTGCCCGGATGTGCCCGAGGCTTCAAGTGGCCTGGTTGGTGTATTCAACCAAATGTCTACACCTTTTACAAGTGCTTCACCCAGTTCCATATCATAGTCTTCCAGGAAAATAATCTTACCCCGGAATTCTTTCATTTTCGAAATTTCAATGATACGTTTAATCAGGTCCTGTCCTGCTTTATCGGCCGGGTGAGCTTTTCCGGCATAAAGGATTTGAACAGGCATATTGGGAATATTTACAATCTTTGAAAGTTTCTCAATATCGTTAAACAACAGATGTGCTCTTTTATAGGTAGCGAATCTTCTTGCAAAACCTATGGTAAGTGCTTTATCATCAAGACCATCCAGCACCTGGTAAACCTTTTTGGGAGTTTCCTGCCGGCGCGAAAGATTTGACAACAAACGCTTACGTATGTATTCCATCAGCTTCTTCCTCTGGATCTGACGCATTTCCCATATCTTTTCATCAGGAATATCATAGATCTTCTCCCAGTTTACCGGGTCAGAAACGTTGTTCAGAAAATCGTTTCCAAAGGTATCAATATACAGTTTCTGCCATTCAGGAGCGCACCATGTGCCATAGTGCACGCCATTGGTTACATGCCCGATGTGTATTTCATTGCTGAAGTAACCGGGATATAAATCTTTAAACATTTCCCGTGATACGCGGCCATGTATCTTACTGACACCATTAACTTCCGATGCAAGTTTTGTGGCCAGTACACTCATTGAGTATTGTTCACCAGGATTATCGGGGTGTATTTTACCAAGCGACATAAATGCTTCCCACGATATTCCAAGTCTGTCGGCGTAGTGAGGCATATATGTCCTGAGCATATCTTCACTGAAGATATCATGTCCGGCAGGTACCGGTGTATGGGTAGTAAAAAGGCTGCTCGATCTTACAGCTTCCATGGCTTCTTCGAAGCTAAGTTTATCATCCTGAACAAATCTCCGCAATCTTTCAAGACCGGCAAATGAAGCATGTCCTTCATTCAAATGGTAAACTTTAGGTTTTATTCCAAGTGTATCTAAAAGTCTTATACCACCAATTCCGAGTAAAAATTCCTGCTTAAAACGATTTTCCCAGTCTCCTCCATACAACTGGTGTGTTACCACCTTATCGATAGAAGCATTTTCAGGAATATCGGTATCCATAAGATAAAGGGGGATGCGACCCACATCAATTTTCCAGACTTTGGCGTAAATATTACGACCCGGGAAAGCAATGGTGATCTTTACCCATTCTCCCATTTCATTTCGTACAGGCTGAGCCGACATATAGGTGAAATTATGGGCATTGTAATTGGCCATTTGCTCACCACTTAAAGAAAGATTCTGGCTGAAATATCCATACCGGTACAACAAACCAATTCCAATCATATCAATGTTATCGTCGCTGGCTTGCTTCAGAAAATCACCTGCCAGAACCCCTAAACCTCCTGAATAAATCTTTACCGATGTATGCAGGCCGTACTCCATGCTGAAATATGCAATGGAATCGGATTTTTTATTTTCCGCCTGGCGCATGTAATCTTCAAATTTTTTGATTACACGGTTATATTCCTGCATGAACTCTTTATCTTCGATTAGCTTTTGATAGTGTTTAACAGTGAGATTATCAAGCAGACGAGGGGGCGTTTTTTCTACTTTCTCCCATAACTCAGGATCAATTCTTTCAAAAAGTGCTTCAGCATCATAATTCCAGGTCCACCAAAGATTTCTTGAAAGCTTGTGAAGATCGGCAAGTTCCTTCGGAATGCTGATTTCAATAAGTATCTTTTTCCATTTGGGTTTAGAAACTTTTGCTTTATAGATCTCCTGTGGTTTTACCGGTCGTTGTTTGTTTTTAAACAAATCTGCTCTTTGTTCAACCTTCTTCAAAGTGAGATCATATACTTTAAAATAATTGTCTGCCAGAGTATCCCATAAAGCAGCAGATGCTATTTGTTGAGAACGATCCCTGATGTTGATCATATTTTTGTGCACCAATGCATTAAATCCTTCCTTTTCATCAGTAAGCTCACCAAAACCTTCTTCACTACAAAGAGAAGCAATAATTTCAGAAATATTATCAGAGACCTGTTGTGCATTATTATCATTTCTTTCTACTACGGACACACTGCGATAGTCATCGGGAAAATGATCTCTTGCCCAGATTCCGAAACCGGTAAGTGAAGTGGTTATTGTGGGAACGCGGAATGCAAGACTTTCCAGAGGAGTGTAGCCCCAGGGCTCGTAATACGAAGGAAAGACACTCAAATCAATTCCTGCCAGTGCATCATAGTAATTCAGGTTAAGTGCACCGTCATCACCATTCAGATAAGCTGGCAGAAATATCACTTTCACATTGTCATCCGGACTATTCTTCAATCCTGCCTTTTTAAGGTGGTTTAGAATCGGGTCAGAATCCGGATCAACCATTTTATGGGTAGTATATTCACCGGTAAGCGGGCTTTTAAAATCAGGTTTTTTGATTCTTTCCACCACATCGGGTCTTACACCTGTTTGGTTAGCAGGTAACATGAGAAATGCAACAATGGACGTTGTTTGAGCTTCTCTTTTGTTCAGTCTGCCCAAAGCATCTATAAACACATCCACACCCTTATTTCTGTATTCATACCGCCCGCTGTTCATGAGCAAAAGGCTGTTCTCTGGCATTTCCTGATTTAACAAACCGGAAGCAAGTTTCAGTAATTTTTCCCTTGCGCTTTTTCTGCGCACTGCAAATTCTTCTTCTTCGGGAACAAATGAGTTGTTAAATCCATTGGGTGCAATTATATCAACTTCCTTGTCAAGTATTTTATGACACTCCTTAGCAGCAATTTTACTTACTGTAGTAAATGCATCGGCATTGGCTGCTGCAGTTTTTTCCATACTGTGCTTCGATACGACACCCAGTTCATTTGCCCTTACATCAGTATCGAAATGGCCAAGTTCAGAATATAGGGGTTGCCCATGTCCTGACATTGACCTGCCCAGCGAAGTGGCATGGGTTGTAAATACAGTTCCCACCTGAGGTACCCTGTCTTTTATATAAAGGACTCCCGAACCGGTCATCCATTCATGGAAATTGGCGAGAATAGTATCACGTGATGAAAGATGATAATCATAGAAACTTTCAATAACCTGACCGGCTGCATAGCCAAACATAGTGGGCTCTGTATAATCCCATTGCCCGCTAAGAGAATTCAAACCAAACTTTTCCCAGAAGTCGGTAAATATCCTATCCTTTTCAGAAAAAAGACGCGTAAAATCAACCAGAATTGCAATCGGTGAGCCGGGGACATTCCAACGACCTACCCTGAAATGTAAACCATCTCTGGTAGCCTGTTTCCGCCATGAACGAAACAATAATTTGTCTTCAACAAATTCAGGATTACCATGGGTTTCTTTCCATACATCCGGACCAATACAAAGGTAGTTGTCGTTCATTTCATTTACCATCGACAATGCCTTGGTACTGATTACCGTATGAATACCTCCGATTTTATTACAAACTTCCCAACTTACTTCAAATAGATAATCAGGCTTTTTAAGATTTTCATTCATATTTTTATAATTAAAATTTTTATCCTTATTTCCCGTAAAACGGACGAAATTAATAAAAAAAGAACAATTGCTTTCAGCAAAAAATTATGCCATCGTTTGCGTTCATGATTATTAACAAATAAATGATCTTTTTTACTTAACTGATTAATAAAAAATCTTGTGCGAAATAATTCACACAAGATTTTTTATTTAAACTGCACAAAATAAATTCCGTTTTTCGTTGCTTATTCTAAAAAACCGGTTGTTTTACTTTTTTGCAGAGCCGGTGACCTTTTTTCGGGCAGCC
>JBHEOF010000021.1:24487-24977 GCA_046261715.1 Bacteroidales bacterium | reverse complement strand
TTTGTCATCTGCTTTCTTTGTGGTTCTTTTTTTAACAACCTGTTTCCTGACAGGTTTTCCGGTCTTACCTTCACACGCTTTTTTTACCCTTATCTCAAAATCAGCCAGTACATTCATGTAATTAATGAATGCATCATAGGGTGAATTATAAGGATTAAAATTTCTTATTACCGTGCCATCGGAGAACCATTTGGTTGACATATAGTAAAAGTGATCGCTTACCTGCAACCGCTGCCAGTCAGTAAGTATAGCCTTGTCGTCGCATACCTTTATCAGTTCTTCCAAATCATACAGTTTATTAAATGCTTCATTTTGCATTTCATTTCTCAGCCAGGCGGTTATATCGCGTTCTTCATCGGCCCATGAGATGGGATAAGGAATATGAAGCGGTGATGCAGGTTGCAAAGCTTTGGCAATTTCAGAAGGAGTATTAAAGCTGTATTTTGATTTATCAAAAATCACCTGTGGCAAAGACTTCAGGAAATCAAAT
>JBHEOF010000021.1:10704-24477 GCA_046261715.1 Bacteroidales bacterium | reverse complement strand
GCATTGAGCCAACCCGTGAACTTTTCTGCAGTTAAGGGCCACTCGCTCCAGTCTTTTACCGAAAAGCGAAAAGCTATATCATCAGATAGCTGGAAATTCTTCATCAACAGTTTTACCTTGGGATTTGCGGCACTGCAATACAAAAGATTGGGACTTTTCCATCCGAGGATATGCTTAGGTCCTTCTGTTATTACTGTGTTATAACCCAGTTCATACGCCATGTTGCCAATGTCGTCGTTGTAAATCAATTCAGTGTTACGAAATGCAGCAGGTTTTACCCCAAAGAGAGTTTTTATTTTATTCTCATGAAGCTTAACCTGAGCAAAAAATTCTTCTTTGCTTTTCAAAGATGCCAGACTATGTACATAGGTTTCGGTAAGGAATTCAACATTACCTGTATCGGCAAGTTTTCTGAAACTTTTTATTACTTCCGGGGTAAACATTTCCATTTGTTCAAGCGCAATACCAGAGATGCTGAAACTTACCCTGAATTTCTTTCCAAACTTTTTTATCAGCTTAAGCAGTATTTCATTGGCAGGAAGGTAAGACCTCTCTGCCAGTTGCTGCATGATAAACCGGTTGGCATACTCATCAAAGTAATTATGACTATTACCTATATCAAAGAACCTGTATGTTCTTAATCGGAATGGTTGATGGATCTGAAAATAAAAACAAATGGATCTCATATCTCTTCTCTTATTTTGCCTGATGATAATACACCAGGCTGTTTTAAAACTATTTCAAAAACGACCGGAAACAAACAAGTAATTCTGTTATTGCAAGAATTGCTGGTAAATCTCTTTTACCTTTTCACCTGCCTGATCCCATTTTATATTATCTACTTCTTCTTTACCGTACTTTTTAAATGTTTGAGGTAATGCATTATAGTGTAAAAGTCCGTAAATGGCATCGGCCATGGCATCGATATCCCAGAAATCAACTTTTATTGCATGTTTCAATACTTCTGCCACACCTGATTGCTTTGATATGATTACAGGTACATTTGATCTCAGAGCTTCGAGCGGAGAAATACCAAACGGCTCTGATACCGATGGCATCACATAAACATCGCTCATGCCAAACATTTTATCTACATCGTCACCTTTCAAAAAACCGGTGAAATGGAATTTATTGGAGATACCCAGTTTTGCAACCCTTCTTATCATTTTATTGAGCATATCGCCGCTGCCGGCCATAACAAATCGCACATTTTTATCGCGTTGAAGAACTTTATAGGCTGCTTCAATAAAATATTCAGGGCCTTTCTGGAAGGTTATTCGCCCCAGAAAAGTAACGATCTTTTCATCAAGGTGTCTTTTGATCTCAAGGTCCTTTTCTGTTTGCGGGGGCTCTACACCATTATGCACGGTAACTACTTTTTCAGGAGATATTCCGTAACGGTTGATAACTATGCTTCGTGTCATATGACTTACGGCAATTACCATATCAGCTGCTTCCATACCTTCCCGTTCAATATCGTAAACCTGCTGATTTACAGTTTCACCTGAACGATCAAATTCAGTGGCATGCATATGAACTATCAAAGGCTTTCCGGTTATTCTTTTGGCTTCTTTGCCGGCCATATATGTTAGCCAGTCGTGGGAGTGAATAAGATCAAAATCGTGCTGTTGAGCAATAGAAACAGCAACCATGGCATATCTTTTTACTTCCTCCAGCAGGTTTTTTCCATATCCTCCGGCAAATTCAAATTTACTGGAATGAATACTCCCTTTTTCAGCAGTAACACTTTTCTTATTGTTCTCAACTATTTTAAAATACTCATCTTCGGTAGCATACGGAACCAGTTGCGAGTCAACCTCCACATACGACATTTTATCAAGATACTCTCTGTACACTTCATCCTGTATGTCGATGGAAATTTCACTTGCATTTACAAGCCTTATGCTGCCTGGCTTTTCATCGCCATATGCTTTAGGAACAACAAATATCAATTCAACTTCGCACTTGAGCAATGCTTTGGTGAGACCAAAGCTTGCTGTTCCCAGTCCTCCTGAAATATGCGGGGGAAACTCCCATCCAAACATTAAAACCTTCATAATAAAAGCCTCATTAAACTTCTTAATTACTTATTTATCTTCTGATCCGCTTGAGATCATATTTTTTATTCTTAACAACTCAGCCACGTTGGCGGCAAAGGATATTGCTCCCCGGCTCTGATGTGGCGGGTCGCCATCATACAATTCAGAAATTGTTCCTATACCATCCTCGGTCATATCTTCCTGAAAATTATCATATACTTCGGTGAGGAATGTGATTGCTGACTCTTTATATAAATTATGATATGCTTCAGCAAAATGACCCAGTAACCATGGATATACTGTTCCCTGATGCAGCGCCTGATCACGTTTCTTTTCATCACCTTTGCAGCGCCCTTTATAAAATGGATTATCAGGCGCCAGGGTCCGTAAACCTTTGGGTGTAAGCAATTTTTTCAGTGATGTATCAATCACATAGCGGCTTACTGAAGCCGAAACGGGGCTATAGGGCATGGAAACAGCAATAACCTGGTTTGGACGAACACTCCAGTCACTTTTATCAACTGCCACATAATCGGCCAGATATTCTTTTTCTTCATCCCAGAATACCTGCTCAAATGACTGCTGAATCTTATCAGCCATTTTTTTCATTTTTGATGCCCATGTTTTTTCATTAGACAGCTCGCCCAGCTCCTGCGCAAACATGATGGCATTGTACCACAAAGCATTCACTTCAACAACATATCCATAACGCGGTGTAACCGGCTTCCCATCAACCGTTGCATTCATCCACGTAATGGCCGGGTAATCTTCACTAATGTAAAGAAGACCATTTTCATTCATCCTGAGCATCTGGTTGCCCTTGGCATATCCGTCAATAATATCTTTAATTACTTTTCCGTATTTTTTCCATGCTTTTTCGCGACATTTTCCAAAATGGCAGCACTTTTGTAATGCCCAGATAAACCAAAGTGAAGTATCGGCAGAATGAAATCTTGTATTCTCACCCCGGCCCGTTTCAGGGAAAAAGATTCCCATCATTTTGCTTACCATGGTTTCCATTACGTTATTGCATCCGTCTTCATTGCCTGTGGCGAGTGACAATCCGGGTAACGAAATGAAAGTATATCTTCCCTGTCTGTCGTACCAGGGATATCCTGCAATAATATCAGTATCACCGTTATGATGATAGAAAAATTGTTCTGCTGAATTGATCAAACAGTTATCGTATGAATTTCTTGGTGTACGAAGCTTTAACTCTTTATTGAAACTCCGGCTGATGAGTGCGGGTTTGATTTCTTCTGTGCCAGCACAAAAAATGACGCTCTCTCCTTTTTTGATCGGAAATTCAAAGAATCCGGGCACATACAGGTCTTCCAGATAATCATAGCCACGGTCCTTCTCATGAAAATACTCCAGATCGTTATACCAGTCGGGTGAATGAACATATTCTGTCTTTGCTTTTGAAAACTGCATATACAGGGGAGAATAACCATCATACATACGGGTTTTGATACCATTCGGCACCTTTTCGTATTTGGTATCAAGATAAATATTTTTCTTGCTCAGGCTATGTATATTTCTGAAAGCCAAAAAGGGTTTGATACGCAAAGTAGTTGGTGATTGTGCCTCAACCAGGGTATAACGAATCATAACCTTTTCCTGCTCAGTAACAAACATGGTTTCTTTGGTAAGTACTACCCCACCAACTCTGTAAGTAATTTTGGGTATTACATCTGCTGAAAAATCCCTTACGTATTTATGCCCCTTGGGATTATAAGTATTGGGATAACGGTTTAGCCCTATATTAAACTCAGCATCACGCTGAATGACAGTTTCATCCAGCTTCGACAACAACACATGTGTGGTATTACCCAGTAGTGGTTGATGACAAACAAGCAAACCATGATATTTGCGGGTGTTACAACCAATTATGGTATTACACGAGAATGCACCTGCCCTGTTACTGCGCAGCATCTCTTTGGGCAAGGAGTACTCCAGGTTAATAAGTTGAGTTTTGTCAAATTTTATAAAGCCCATAACTATTTAACTTTAAACAGAAAGAAGTAAAATGCGAAAATTGAACCGGGGTAGATATTGTACAAAATTAATCATTTTTTTAATGTTAAAAAGCTATATGATTGATTTAAAAATAATTTCATATCTATAAAAATTTATGCACCCGGGTTTTTAAATTCATCCGTTGTTATTTCATGATCAAAAACAAAAGGAGTTTGTCATATACATTGAATTAATGGTTACACAAAAGTACCGGCATGAGAAATTGCACACCAAAATACCTGCAATAAGAAAAGCTGCTATGCAAATCCACAGGCATGTATCTGCAATAAATTTAAATCAGATTTTTACATATTGGCAAAAATGGCCAGGAATGAGTCGGGGAAATCACCTGTTCGCAGTTTATCTCTGAATGATTCTGCTTCTTCTCTTTCAGGAAATGTTCCTAGTATAAGCCTGTATAAAGTACGGCCATTATTTTTGCTTATATGGATAAAAACAGGAACTTCATATTTTTCCTGGTATGCCATTGCCAGTCCGGTAAGATTGGTGGTTCCTGAATAACTGGCAACCTGCACACCAAATCCTGATGGAGAAACATTCTGTAAAAAATGGTTGTAAAAACCGGTACCTAATTGTTCAGGATCCTTAGCGGGTGAAGTATTTTCAGTCTCCGGATTAATCTCATTTTTTTCAGAATGTTGAGAAAAAGTTTCTGCCGTATCGCTTTCATCTGTTTCGTTCTGATGGTTTTCTGATACAGTTGAATCATTTTCAGACTTATTAAAATATCCGGCAATATCAATTTCGCGACCTGAACTTTTTTGTTTTGTAGAATATGCTACATCTGACCGGTCTGATCCTGATAATATTTCATCATAATGCTTGATAACAGGATGTTCGGTCAGATATTGCCTGCCATAATCCATATCACGTTTCGCAGCATCATGATCTCCAAGATAGTAGAATGCCAAGCCCCGATACAGCCATGCTTCATAAAATTCAGGATTCAATCTCAGGGCTATATCAAAATCATGAACTGCGCTCTGGTAGTTTTCAAGGCGCATATGCACCTTACCCCTTTGATAATATGCTACAAAATCAGGATTTATGCGTATGGCCACTGAAAGGTCATCAAGTGCTTCGAGGTATTCGCTTTTTTCATACCTTGCCACACCCCTGAAATAATGGGCCTGATCGGAAAAGGCAGGATCCAGTTCTATTGCTATGGTAAGATCGCGGATTGCCGCAGGAAATTCTTTGAGTTCAATTCGCGCAAGGCCGCGATAAAGATACGCCTCCGCATAAATGGGATTTTTTTCTATTGCCTGGCTGAAATAATCAAAAGCGCTGTCAAAATCATCATAAAGCCCCTGTCTTATACCTTCATTGAACAACTCCCGTGCTTCTTCCATCTGATTAACATCGGGGGGTTGGGCATTTAAAGGTGAAAACCAGCAAAAGAAAAGTGTAGCAATAAGAAACCGTAACATTATGCAGCAAATTAAAATTAGTATTTTGAATTTGCTGCAAAATTAAGGAAATCTTTGGGCTGTGTTTAGTTTTGCCCTTGCATAACTTTAATTTTTTCTTTCAGCACATCAACTTCCGATTTGTATTTTTCTGCAAGGTTTTTACTGTCAGTAATATTGTATGCAATCTTGAAAATTTTATACACATTTCCGTTCTGGTTTAAAATGGGTGCGTAGGTTTCATCAAGCCAGAAAATGGTGCCGCTAACATCTACTTTTATACGCTGGTGTTTGATCTTTCCGTTAAGAAGATCTTCCCAGAAACGGTCGTATGTTTCTTTTTGCTCAGGAGTAAATACAAGCTTGTCGGAATGGTGAGTACCAATTACTTCACTTCGTGTGAGTTTCAGAAGTCGCAGATAAGAATCGGAAATATTTATAATCTTCTTATTCAAATCATATTCAATTACATAACTTGAAGAATCGAGGGCATTTAAAATACCTTGCATCTCTGCGGCCTTTCGGGCAATTTCTTCCTGGGTAGCATTGAGCTCTTCCATATTTTGCCGCATCTCCTCTTCCTGGGCCTTCATTTCTTCAGCCTGCTGCTGCGACACTTCCAGCAAAGATGCAGTGCGCAAATTGATTTTCAGGGATGATATAGTAGCAGCCAGACTTTCACCTATCTTTTCTATAAACTCAATCTGGAAAGGGTTGAACTCATTGAAACCGGCAATTTCAATTATTCCGTATACCTTTTCATTGTAAAGCATAGGTACAATGATCAAAGCACCCGGGTTTTCACCTCCAAGCCCCGATGTAATGGTCAGATAAGACTGTGGGATATCAGTCATGTAAATGGTTTCTCCTTCAAGGTAACATGTGCCTACCAGTCCTTCACCGGGTTCAATAACTTTTTGTATGTATTTTTTCCGGTCATAGGCATAACAACCCATAAGTTCAAGATACCTGTGATGTTCTTCATCATCATTGAGAATAAAAAGTCCGCCCTGAATGCCATCAAGGTATTTTACAAGGTTTTTGATTACATCAAAAGACAACTCCTCAATATTATCATTATTATTACGCAATATTTCAGAAAACATGGCATAACCTTCTGTGGACCAGTTTCTGATGCGGGTTTCTTCCTGCCTGTTTTTTTCATCTTCCCTGGCTCTTTTCAGATCGTCTTGCATTTCAAGCATTGATTTACCCAGTACATCATCTTTGCTAAGCAGATTAAGTTCAGCATCCAGATCACCTTTACCAATGCTTGAAGCAAATTCTGTTTTTTCAAGTAAGCCACCAATGCTGGTATTAAAAGCTTCAGCCATTTCCTGTAGCTCATCATTGGTGTTAATATTTAACTTCATGGAGTTGTTGATCTGTCCCCTGGCCAGCCTTTTCATCAGGCCTGTAATTTTTCTTATGGGTTTTGATATTTTTTGAGAAAACAGCGAAATAACGAATCCGATTATAAGCAAACCTGCAATACCAATAATCAGCGAAATAATAAACTGATTGCGTGCTTCCTGCCTGATATGTTTTATTGGCACTGCCATACCCATTGACCAGGGAGTATTGGTTTCTCCTACAAAAACAGGAGCAAATGAATAATAATAGGTTTCATTCTTTTCGCGGTTACTGGAAAAACTAAAGGCTTCTCCTTTTCTGATTCGTTCAAGGATATGAAATTCATCGTTATCGCCACCCAGGTTATGGGTAAGAGGCTGCTCAAGCATACCTTCACGGGGATGAGCAGCATACAGTCCATTATTGGAAACGAGGAAAGCATAGGCATCTTCATAAGGACTGATTCCGGCAATCATTTTCTGAAGGCTGGAGAGAGCAATATCAAGGCCAATCAACCCGATATACTCGTTATTGTGAAACATGGGAACCGTAAATGTTGTCATTAAGGTAGTACCTGTGGCGCCTTCCTCTAACTGATCGGGATAAGGTTCCCATATCATTTCCTTGCCGCTTGCTTTAGCAGATGCATACAACGGAGGATCGCCTTCGAGGCTGCGTTCCAATTCCTGGTACCCAACAGATCCGTTTTTGCGGTAATGGTAGTTTAAAAAACGGCCATGTGGTTTTTCCCAGTCAGGATCAATATGAGAATATTCCCAACTGTCCCATAATGCATAAAAATGCGGGTTGCTCTCAAAAACCCTGCGGTACATATTTACAAAGAGTGGGTTCCACTCGTTTTTCGACATGTCTTTATGCACATCAAAAACCTGGGATAGTGTGCGAACAACAACCATATCAGCATTGAAAGAGTTACTGATGTTTTCGGCATAATTGGCAGCATAGCCGTTCACGATTTCAGATGTATCGCGTAATGCCTTTTCTCGGTTCTTTAAGCTTATATAACCTATTGCTGAGGCAAATACAACTCCGGTTAAAAATAAAACCCATAGCTGAAGTTTTTGACCAATTTTAAGTTTCCCCTTTATCACGACGGCAGTTTTTTTTGGTAAATTAAGAACTAAAAATGTATAGTGTAACCACTCGAAACCTTATACTCAAAACATAGATTGCCGGTTACACGTAATTTACACCGTAAATATAACTTGGTTTGGCCTTCGTGAAATAGCTTTGGAACAGAGTAAAACACTCCAAAAAGTAATCTGTAAACAAACAGATATGATTATACCCCGGCAGACACAATTTTTTCCATAAAACCCGTAAAAAGTTTTAAACAATATTGCCGCGAATAGCAGAATTGAATAGTTCAATAAGATGAGAAGCGACTTTATTATAGTATCTTTTATCGCGGAATGCTTTCACCCATTGAATTCCTGCAATGGTATTGGTTAGAAAAACTTCATCTGCCCCGAGCAGATCATCTGAAGTAAGTGAAGTTTCATGAACATTGTATCCGGCAGAAGCTGCCAGACGTAAAATATTGGTGCGCATAACTCCTTCTACACAACCCTGATTGATACCGGGCGTATAAATTGCATTCTTTTTTACAATAAAAACATTGGAACTTGTGGCTTCTGCAATATTTCCATGAGTATTTAGGATAAGGGCATCATCCCAGCGATTTTCCGCGGCAAAAAGTGAAGCCATAATATATACCAAAGCATTTGAGCTTTTTAATCCGCTTAAAAAGCCGGTTGGTTTCTGCAACTGGTCATAAACACCCACCAGCAGTCCCTTTTTATTAAGTGTAAACAGTTCATTATCAAACGCTGATGCTTCAATCATATAGCCGGTGTTGTTTTCATCAGGTCGGTAAAAACCTTTAGATTCACGCCAGATACTCAAACGTACCCTGGCAGCACTTTCCAGGCTGTTTTCGCTAAGCAGATTGTGAATCTGATCAGAAAAGAATTCAACAGATGCAAGATCAGGAAGGTTAAACTTCAGTAAATGAGCTGATTTTTGAATTCGAAAAAAATGGTCTTTCATCCAAAGCGGCTTCCCCTTTATGCAGCGTATGGTTTCAAAAAAACCGTCACCATATCGGAATGAACGGTTATCGTAAGAGATAGCTGCAACATCAGCATTCAGCAATTGCCCGTTTATATTGACTAAAGCACCATTCATATTTCGTACCCCAGGATGTTTCTGAAAAACTCCGGAAAAAAGGATGGATTTAAGGCAATGGTAAAGACAACACCATAAACAGCACCCCAGAAGTGAGCGTCATGACCAATATTATCGGAGCCACGCCTTGCCATGTAAGCCGAGTACACCAGGTAAAGGATACCAAATATCCATGCCGGTATGGGAAAAGGCAAAAACAGGAAAATAATGGTTCCCTGCGGATACATAATTATGCTTGAAAACAAAACCGCAGAAACAGCGCCGCTGGCTCCCACAGCATTATAGAAATCATTATTTTTATGTTTTCCGTAGGAAGGCAGCGTAGAAAATAATACACCCCCAACATAAAGCAAGAGATAATAAAAAGTAGCCCGTTCGGCAAAGTTTACCTGAAATAATTGTTCTACCAGGCTGCCAAACGACCACAACACAAACATATTTACCAGCAAATGCATCCAGTCGGCATGGATCAGTGCATAAGTAAAAAAGCGGTGCCACTGCTGGTTGTGGTGAATAAGGTAAGCATTAAACTTCATTTTGTAAAATGCGGGCTGATTGCCAAAGGCAATGAAAGAAGTTACCGCAGTAATGATTATGATAATGATAGTTAAATTCATAGTTATTTTTATTTGATTTGCAAACCTAAGTTTTTTTCATAAATCCGTGAACCCGGTATCAACAAAACTTTAATTTTGTTTGTCAAAAAAACTGATTTTACCTGTATGCGTGTACAAAACATCAATACCATATTGTGGGACTGGAACGGCACTTTACTTGATGATATGGGTTTATGCATCGAAAGTATGAACAGGCTTTTAAAGCAACGTAAACTTCCTTTGCTTTGTTCCGACAGGTATCTGCAGGTATTCACCTTCCCTGTAAAAGATTATTACAGCAAACTGGGTTTCGACTTTACCCGGGAACCCTTTGAAATTCCGGCCGAGGAATTCATTGTACATTACACTGCAGGTATCAGCCACGTATCACTTTTTGATGATGCCGTAAGCGTGCTTGAATACTTTGAAAAGAAAGGTTATCGCCAGTACATCATTTCGGCAATGGAACACAATGCTTTGATTCAATCGGTTAAAGAACGTAACATCCTGCACTTATTTCACAAGATAGCAGGTATCAATGATAACCTTGCATTTGGTAAAACCACCATTGCACAGCAACTCATCATCCGGGAAAAGATTGATGTTTCGCGATGCATATTTATTGGCGACACCTTACACGATGCTGAAGTAGCCCGCGATATTAACGTAAAAAGTTTACTTATATCAAGAGGTCATCAGCATCATGAAAGGCTCAAAAAAACAGGGAATCCGGTTTTGAATTCCCTGTCTGATATTATCAGTTTTCTTAACACTGAATCCTGAATAGCTATTATTTATATTTTATATTCATCCTGTTAAACGTACCATCCTCAATAATTTCCACTGCACGTAAAAAGGCTTCATCGGCCTTCATACTAACCTGTATGAATGCATTAAAATCCCACAAGCTCCTGGCAATAAGGGCTTTCAATCGCAATTCAAGCCTTTCATCTCTTTGCTCCGTTTGATCTTCCGTTCTTTCAATACCCTGAGACGAAGCATGCGCATACAATTTTTCCAGCAAATCATTTTCTACTTCAAAATTACTGATAAAATAGTCAATATCGGGATAACTTTGCAGCAATTGATCTCTGTTTTCGTTGGCATATTCAATGCTGAATGTATTGATTGCTCCTGTGCGCAGCAATCTGCTGTAGTAGGTTGAAACGCTGTTTGTATCAAGCGGAATAAAGAAGTCGGGCATAATTCCACCGCCACCGTATACTTCACGCTTGTTCACTTTGGTAAGATACTTCAAAGAATCGGGGAACTGAATATTTTCAGCACTTACCAACTCACCGGATCTGAGCCGGTTGCTTAAATCCTGGTAATATGTTTCTGTGCCCTCTTCATAGGGTTTTTGAATACTTCTGCCTGTAGGTGTGTGATAACGTGCCGTTGTAAGTCTCATGGCACTGCCATCGGGCAGTTCAAAAGGCCTTTGTACCAACCCCTTACCGAAAGACCGGCGGCCTACAAGCAGCCCTCTGTCCCAATCCTGAACAGCACCGGCAACAATTTCACTGGCCGAGGCACTTCCTTCATTGATCAGTATTACAAGCTTTCCGCTCTTGAAATTACCTACATTGGTTGATTTATATTCCTGCTTCGGACTGGTATTCCCTTCTGTAAAAACAATAAGTTTATTCCTGTCGAGAAACTGATCTGCCAGGTCAATAGCTACATCAAGAAATCCACCTGAATTATAATTTAAATCAAGAATAAGGTGTATTGCCCCCTGTGCCATAAGATCTCTGTGGGCATCGCGAAACTCGCGAATAGTGGTGCGCGAAAAGCGATTCAGTTTGATATAACCGATTTCCGGTGTGGCCATAAAGGCGGCATCAAGAGAGTTAATGGGTATTTTGTCACGGGTAATTGTGAAATCAAGGATTTCAGAAACACCACGTCTGTAAATGCCTACATCTACTTCAGTATCACGCTCACCCCTGAGGCGCTCCATAACAAAATTATTATTTACATTGCTTCCGGTAGACTTTTCACCATCTATTTCAACGATCTTATCACCGGGTAAAATTCCCACCTTCTCGCTTGGTCCGCCCGGTACCGGTGAAACTACCACAATGGTATCATTAATTATATTGAACTGCACTCCTATTCCATCAAAACTACCCTGCAAAGGTTCGTTGGCTTCTTTTAACTCTTCGGCAGAGAGATAAACAGAATGAGGATCAAGCTCCTTTAGTATTCCACGAATTGCATCTTCAACTATTTTCTCATCATCAACTTCATCTACATAGAAAAAGTTAACAATACGCATTGCCCTTATAAATTTTTCAGTTGATTCAGGAGAACCCTGTGCATACGAACTCAATAATGTTGCACTGAAAAAGAATAAAACGAAGAATGTTTTCAGAAATACTGATAAGTTTTTGAAATGCATTTGATTATATGTGTTAATTAAAAATCTGGTGAAGTAATTATATTCAATCTTTAAGAAATTTCCTTGTTTACATTTTACATCAGGAATATGTAAAAACAGGAACAAAGAATAAACCCCTTTTTACTACTATTGTTTAGCATATAACTTCTGATAAGCCAACAAAAGTAGACAAAACACGTAAACTATACCTTTTTATTGTGTAAAAAAAATATAAAATGCAGGCATACAATCCCATACTGGAAATCCTTATGTTCATGAAAAGATTGTATTTTTACGGTTTCGTGAATAACCTTTGACTTGAAATTTCAAATGGTACATAAGTTCAACAGGCAAAATGATCTGAACAGATTTGTAAACGCATTCCTTTATCCTGCTTTATTCGTAGCAGTTTTGTGGCTTATAAAAATTGCAGAGAATATATGGAATCTGGAACTGCATACATTGGGAGTATTTCCTTTAACTGTTTCAGGATTGAAGGGTATACTTTTTTCTCCTGTTATCCATTCAGGTTTTGATCATTTAATTTCCAACACTTTTCCTTTACTTATACTGGGTACTGCTTTATTTTACTTTTACCGTGATCTGGCTTTTCGTATTACGGTACTTTCATGGATTTTCAGCGGGATATGGGTTTGGGTTTTTGCCCGGCCGTCATATCACATCGGTGCAAGCGGCATAATATATGCCTGGGCAGCATTTTTATTTGTTAGTGGTGTGATCAGGAGGCACCCGCGTCTGATGGCTCTTTCATTACTGGTTGCCTTTCTTTACGGTAGTATGGTATGGGGAATTTTCCCTTTACGGGAGCGGGTCTCCTGGGAAGGGCACCTGATGGGTATGGTAGCAGGTACAATACTTGCACTGTTTTTCAGAGGTACAGGCCCACAACGCAGGTTGTATTCATGGGAGCTGGAGCCAGAAGAAGATGAAGATGATTACGACCCGGAAAATCCTCCCTATTGGATGCGACCCACTGCATCTGACCAGGATAAATCAACAAGGAAACAGCCACAAACCCAAAAGAGCAAACAACCAAAAGATGGGGATCAATTGCGGGTGCGCTATCATATTACACCGGGAAAAAATAAAGAAGATAGGAAAAAGTAAATCCAAAATCTGAACCAAGCCAAAGGCGGAGCCGAGCTCAGCAAAGCTAAATCCGAAAGAATAGAAACAAAGCAGAGCGAGATGGCATCCCTTAAAAGTTCACCGATTGACAAGATAATAAACAGCTCGTTGCAGCCCGGTATTAAAAAATCAGGATAGTTGAAGGGATGTCATCCCTTACGTTAATATTTACATTTTGATTTTTTAACGATATAAGGCATATAAGGGTTAAAAGAACAATTAACAAACCCGGAATTTACGAGAGTGGCTGCTAGATCCTTCGCTGCGCTTCCTTCCGTAGATTCTTTTGTGTTAATTGTCAGCAGCTTTATGGCCAACAGATCCTTCGCTGCGCTCAGGATGACATTGCCAGTGGGGGTAAATAGTGAAAGGAGGGGCGGCGTAGCCGCCCCTCCTTTCACTTTCCCTGACTTTATGATTATTGTCATCTTGAGCGAGGTACGAGCGAAAGAACTCATTGCCATACCACTGCTGCTTTTTAAAGTAATAAATAACCAATTTAAGTCCCTAAACTACTCAACATCTCAACTCATCAACCTATCAACCCATCAACCTATAAACCCTGCTTAAAATCCACTCCTTTCCAAGTCCCTCTT
>JBHEOF010000021.1:0-10694 GCA_046261715.1 Bacteroidales bacterium | reverse complement strand
CCTTTTCCAAGAGCAATTTCCAGCTTGGCCAGGCCTTTCTCATTAATAAAGAGAACAGTTGGAATAAGAGTAAGTCCTTTTTCTTCAAGTTTGGATTTGAGTTTTTTCAGCTCGCGTTTGGTAAGTAGGAGTTTTCTTTCACGTTTTGGATCGTGATTGTTATAGGTACCGTAATCGTACTCGGCAATATGCATATTACGCACAAACAGCTCATCTCCTGTAAAAGCACAATAGGCTTCATTGATACTGGCTTTACCTCCTCGGATGGATTTAATCTCGGTACCCGTAAGCACAATGCCGGCCACAAACTTCTCAATGAGTAAATACTCAAATGATGCCTTCTTGTTTTTTATTCTTACCGGATTTGCCATAATGCTGATTTGGGGGCACAAAAGTACAATTTTTTAACAGAATCTGTATGCCAGTGCCTTAGAATTACAATAAGAAAGACAGAAAGGGATTAATTCCTTTTTAGAGTGATCAGCGTTATTTCAGGTCTCATGCCCATTCTTCCGGGAAAACCGAGAAACCCTAACCCTCTGTTGATATAAAGAAACTGGCCATTATCCTGGTACGACCCATACCATTCAGCGTATTTGGCAGAAACCGGACTCCAGTTAAAGAACGGTAATCTTATTCCTGCCTGCATACCGTGTGTATGTCCGGATAGCGTAAGCATAATATCTGTTTCGGGGAGTATTTGCTTTCGCCAATGTGAAGGGTCATGAGAGAGTAAAATGGTATTACGATACCAGGGATAAGGTCCCAAAGCTTCTTCCAAATCACCATACTGAGCAAAAGGAGGTTCACCCCAGTTATCTACTCCGGCAATCATAATAGAATCGTTACCACGATGAATAAACCTGTGTTCGTTGCGCAGGAGTGTAAACCCCATTTCCTGCTGCACTTCCTGAAGACGTTCCAGATTGGCTTCTTTTTCTTCAATGGTATACCAGCGACGGTAATCGCCCATATCATGATTCCCCAGAATAGAATACATCCCATAAGGGGCATCTAACCTTTGAAAGGCTTCAATAAATCTTTCTGCTTCCACTGCTTCATTGTTTACCATATCACCGGTAAACATAAGCGCATCCATGGGTAGTTCTTCAACCATACGGAGAGCACGCTCAACCGGACGAGTACGGGCAAAACTGCCAAAATGGGCATCGGTAATGTGCACCAGCCTGAAGCCATCAAAAGATTCGGGCAGATCATCGATCTCAATCGTAACCTCCTTTACCTGGAAATTGAAGCGACCATATGTAATTCCATACACTACCCATCCGAACATAAACAGCGATAAGAAAAACCCCATGGTGAGCAATAATGGGTATGAACGGATCCTTCTTTCCCTGCTCTTTTGGAAACCCGACATGATCTTCCGCAATACAAAAAGCAGCAGCAACTTTAAATCATCCAGTATATTAAAGATCATAAACACGATCTTTGGTAAAAAGATGAGTATAAACGCCCCGGTAATGTAAAAATAACTGCGGTACATGATATAATCGGGCCACGAGCTGGTGCGGATAATGATGGTCCAGATGATGGCAAAAACAATAAAGCTGATGTCCATGATCCAGTAGGCCCTGAGAATCTTTTTCCGGTATTTCGAAAAAGGACCCTGACGTAAAAGCTTGCGCAAACCATACCAGCCATAAAAATCTGCCGCCAGAATAATAAGCAAGACAATTGAAAAGGCAAGAATCATTGTTTGATTTTAATAAGCGTTAAAATGCACTTTTTTATTAATCAGGAAACATTTAGTTCAGGGCAATGTTCAAATAAGATGAAAGTAATGTGTGTTTTTGTGGAGCCGTGGAAACCGGGGAAACCGCGGAGACGGAGAGACGCGGAGTTGCGCAGAGAATTCTCAGGGTAGGTCATAAGTTCGTGCTATTACATCCCCCCAAACCCCCTTCGAAAGGGGGAGTTGGCCGGTACTTGCTTCGGTCTCCGGCCTCCCATCTCCGTTCTCCCAAAACCTACATCTCCACAGGCAAAGTAACCACAAACTCAGCACCACCCACCTGGCGGTCACGAACTTCAATGGTGCCGTGGTGTTTTTCTACGATGCTTTGGGTGATGGCCAGGCCGATGCCCAGGCCAAAATCCTGACTGGCGGTTTTGGTGGTAAAGCTGGAATCGAAGATGCGTTTTTTGATCTTCTCGGGCACGCCGGGGCCATTATCGGCAACTTTAAACCAAACATTGTTTTTATCTTCTGACAATCCGCATGAAAGGTACAATTCACCCACGTCGTTCATGGCGTCGCAGGCATTGATGATCAGGTTGGTCCAAACCTGATTGAGTTCTCCAACAAAGCAGCGCACCGGGGGAATTTCAGGAAAATCAATCTTTACCTTTATATCTTTAAGCCTGTTACCAAGGATTTGCAGGGTTTCCCTGATCCCTTCACGTACATCGGCCACTTCGGGCTCTTTCCCCGACTGGCGGCTGTAGCTTTTCAGGCTTTTTACAAGGTATTCAATCCTGGCAGTTGATAAACGAATACCGTTTATAAATACTCCCGACTGATAGGCATCCAGCAGCAGCTGAAGCATTTCTTCCTTTTCCTGTTTCTCGGCAAAGGGTCTCAGGCGCTCCAGTGTATTAACATCCATTTCTGCCATAGCGCGGATCCGGGCCCGGTTCAGGTGCGGAAATTTCCCGGCAAGCTCTTTCATCCGTGCCCTTTGTTCGGCGGTATCAGAAAATTCTCGCTTCAGGCCAACCTCAAAGAAAAATCTTACCAGGCCCGTATCGGGTAATGCTGATGCCCTTTGTGCCATATCAGGCAGGTTGGCTGAAAGGTAATCAACAGACCGCAGTAAGGCAGAAGCGGGGTTATTGATCTCATGCGCCAGCCCGGCGGTAAGTTCACCCAGGGTAGCCATTTTTTCCTGCGAGATCAATGCATTACGCGTGCGTTCAAGTTCCCGGATGGTCTTTTTCAGATAATTCTTTTCAGCTTCCAGCTGTTTGGTTAATTCGGCTACTTCAACATGAAGATTTACTACACTTCGGTATCTGTCGGCCAGATTGGAAAAGATTAGTCCCTGAAGTGTTTTACTGACATTGGGAAATTTTGTGAGAAACACCTCGAAACTTTCATGATCAAGGGAAAGAGTGGTTACCCTGGTAGTGGCTTTGGCACTGGTAAAAACGGATTCACCTGTCTGAAATGAAAGCAGTCCGATAAAATCGCCGGGCCCCTGCATACCGATATTGGTAATTCCTTCTTCACTATTCTTTACCTGCGATACGTAACCTTCAAGAATAACAAAAAGCTGATTGTTTTGCTGGTTTTCCCTGAGCATGAATTCCCCTTCGTTGAAAGTTTGTTTGAGTTTTGATAAAAGTTCTGAACCGGGCATCATTTCCCTGATCTTTTCCACAAAAGTGCTCTTATCGTAAATGGGCCTGGCTGATGCACCAATTACGTTAGGATTACGTTCTGCCCTGGGTTTTTCAGGTCTGCGCGATTTCATATTTACCTTGGGGAATTAAAAGTATAACTACACGTAACCTTTACTTCGGATCGCTTCCTGCAACCTTTCCTGATCAAGCACGGCCATATATAGCAGCAATTCCTTCTCCTGTTCTATCACATAAGTGGTAAGTTCATCGACTGCTACTTCAAGGATCTGTTCGGGTTTCCAGGGTTTGGCAATGTAACGGTTGAGTTTGGCATTATTAACGGCTTCTATGGTTTCTTCAAGACCGGCCTGGCCGGTAAGCAGCACCTTGCGGGTATGCTCGGTAAAAGGATCTTTCTGCATTTCAATCATCAGATCTACCCCTTTATCGCCGGGCATAATATGGTCGCAAATGGCCAGTCCGATTTTATTTCCTTCCTGTTTGATCTCTTTGATCAGCTCACGTGCCTCATAAGCCGAATTTGCCACCTCAATGGGAAACACATCTTCAAGCTTTGCCAGATCGCGAATCACCACATCCAGAACCTGGGGCTCATCTTCTACACAAATAATATAAATATCAGACATAATTTTCCTTTTTTTAATTCATAATTAACGGCCAGTATATTTGAGAGAGAACAAGGACGGCGACAATACCCACCAATCCGATGATAATTCCCACTTTAACCATATCAGGTGTTTTAATGAAACCGGTACTCATGGCAATGGCATTGGGGGGAGTTGAGATGGGCAGCAGCATGGCCATGTTACATGCAGAACCAATTACCAGGCTGGTGATCACAAGGCTGAATCCTTCACCGGCAATACCTGATGTTCCCATGCTCACGGCAAGTGGTATCAATAAGGTTGCAGTAACTGTATTGGATAAAAAATTTGATAACATCAATGCTACAAAACCAAATACCAGCAGAAGGAGCAACTGTGGAAATGCATCCCAACCGATGCTCGAAACAAGCCACATGGCCAATCCGGTGTTTTCCATACTGATGCCCAGAGCAATACCACCGGCCACAAGCCAGAGCACTTCCCAGGGCAATGAACGAATATCATCCTGTTTCATAACACTGGTAACCGTAAGCCCGACGATGGGCAAAAACGCCACCATGGAACTGGGAATTCCGTGTTGTGCCTCGGTAAACCACAGCAGCACAGTTATCCCAAATAAAGCATATAAAATTTTGGCTTTTAGTGATTTATCAAAACTACCCTTCAGACTAAGTTTAAAACTCTCAACAGAAGGCGGATAAAGTATCCTCATGGCTGTCCATGCAATAAACAGCAGCAAAACAGTCAGAGGCAGCATAAGCGACACCCAGGAACCAAAAGCAATATTGATACCTTGCTGGGCCAGATTTGCAATCACGATAGCATTAGGTGGCGTGCCAATGGGTGTGGCCATACCGCCAATATTGGCTGCTATGGGAATACTGAGAGCCAGAATGATCCGGAATTTATCTTCCTTGCTCACCTGCACGGCAATGGGTATAGCCACCGTCATCATCATGGCAGTGGTGGCTGTATTGCTCATAAAAGCCGAAAGTGTTGCTGTTACAATCATCAAACCAAGAATGATAAACATGGGTTTCTGGCCAAATGGTTTGAGCAATACATTGGTAAGATTTTTATCAAGATTATATTTTACTGATGCACCTGCCAGCATAAACCCGCCCAGGAAAAGAATAATGATGGGATTGGCAAGCGTTCCGAAAAAAACAGAAAAAGAAACCGGCTTGTAACCCACGAGTTTATGACGGGTATCGGCAACAAGCTTTGTATCATTGGTAAGTTGGGCACTTTCAATTGTAACCATCTCGCCCTTCTCCAGCACATTTACTTCAACAGCCTTGTAATTGCGGGCATCTTCAATAACATAAATTGTATTTCCCTCAACTGCAGATGAAGGTACAAGCCACACATTATCAGCTTGCTCCTGAACTCCGGTTGATGGCAGTTCAGTTTCAGAGTACAGTAATCCCTGCTGACTAAGCAGTGTGATCTGCAAAAAGATCACCAGCATAGAGGTGGAATAGATGGGGATGGTTTCGAACATCCAGAAAACGGCTGCCATGAGAAAAATCCCCAGGGCGATCTGCCCGGCGTATGATAAACCGTCGAACTGAAAAAAAAGGGGCAGCAAAAATCCAAGCAGCCCAAGAGAAATTCCCGTAAAAGTTTTCAGGTTACCCCGTTTATGTTTTTTAATCGGCATATATTGGTTAAAATTTAAGCTTAAACCTTACAGGTAAAGTTATGGCAATTCTCACCGGGATATTGGCAATGATTCCGGGTATCATCTCAGGAAGTTCATCCAGTACCCTGAGCACTTCTTCATCGCAACCATCGCCAATGCCCCTTATGATATGTGCATTGGAGATCGTTCCATCTTTTTCTACTATAAAATTTACCAGAACAACTCCTTCAGTATTGCCGGCTATAGCCTCCTCAGGATAATTGATGTGCTGATCGATGAATGCACGGATACCGCCGGGATATGCCAGACCGGGATAGCTATCGGCAATAAGATGGATAAGGTCGGCATCGGCCTTTTCATCAATTTTATAGATCAATTCGCTGCGATGAAAACTGATAACATTATACCCACTCACAAAAACGATCTCCTGCCCATCTTTGTCATTGTTATTTGCTCCACCGGCATGTACATGGAAGGTCCCGGTTATAAGTAAAAAAGAAAATATAAGCAGGGATAGGGTTTTCCCGGAAAAGGTTAACAAAGTATCTTCGTAATATTTTTGCCGCCAGATCATTGCATTTTCCTGTGTTGATGGGATTGTTGTTACTTAATTTATCGGGCTAAATTACAAAAATTAGTGCATAAACACGGGATGTTAGCAAAAGAAAAAGCCCCGTTCTTTCAGGGCTTTTTCGGCTGAAAATAAAAAATGAAGCAATTGAATATGTGACAGGATTTTATTATCCGGACTAAACACTATTTTCTCTTATTAATATTTTCTTTGGGCGGTGGCGGGGGTGGCAGAGCAAACCGAATGGGGAGATTGTATTGTACTCTCACATTTTCACCTCTTTGCCGCCCGGGTTTCCATGCCGGCATGGCTTTCGCGACACGCATGGCTTCTTCGTCAAGTGAAGTCGCTACACTTCGCAATACTTTGACATCAGACACAGAACCGTCTTTTTCTACAATAAATGAAACAAAAACGGTTCCCTGTATTCCCGCATTCCTTGCTTCCTCAGGATATCTCAGGTTTTCCATGAGAAATTTCATTAATCCATCCATCCCTCCGGGATATTCCGGTTCCTGTTCAACAATGATGAAAACCTGCCCTTGTTCATTCTTTTCGGGAATAGATTCTTCTTTCACCGGCGGTTGCTCTGGTGAAGTTTGTGCCTGGAGATGTAAAGACTGCACAAAAAATACCATTCCAATGACAGGAAGCATAGCAAAGAGTTTTACTAATTGGCTTTTGAGCGATTGTTTGTTTTTTACATTCATCATAATAAATCGTTTTTGGATTATGGAAATATTAAACGGATTGGTGATGGGTATATACGAGCCTCCCATGGCAAACTCCAGCAGTGATTTCTGGTAATCTATAAGTGAAAAACTTCTGAGTACATGGCTGTCGGCCTCAAATTCATGGATATTCTGCAACTCCCTTCGCAGCAAATAATAAAACGGGTGAAACCAGAATACAAGCCGCATCAACTCCATGAAAACCATATCCCACGAATGGTTCAGCTTATGATGGGCCCGCTCATGGCAAAGGATTTTATCAAAATGCAGGGTTCCTTTTACCTCTGAATGGATAAAGATCCAGCGAAAAAAGGAGAACGGACTGTGGGGCTTTTTCAGCCATACAATCTGTACCTCATCATGGTTTTCCGTGGTGTGATTTTTTACGATATTACGCAATTTCAGAAGTCTGGCTGCCAGTACCATAAGAAGAAGCAGGGTAAATACTCCAGCAAATATCTGCCACCATGACAAAGATGCAAACAAGCTGCTGAACCAATGCGTAGCGGCAGGTACTCCTGATCCGGCAACCACGATCACTTCCTGTAAAAAAAAGCTACTTATTCCAGATGTACCCAGACCGGCCAGCGATATCTTTATTCCGGCCGGAATAGCCAGCACCAGCGATAACACAAAGGAAAACAACAGGTAACTCCGGTTAAAAACCAGTCTGCGGCGTCTGCTGAAAAGCACAAAATAAGCACTGCCAAATACCAGCAGGTAAACCGATGCGCGTATGAGGTATTCGATGTAGGTGGACATAGTGGGTGGGTTTAGGAGTTGATAAGTTGAAATGTTTATGAGTTGAGATGTTTAGGAGTTTAGGATTTTTGATTTTTTACTGCAGAGACGCCAAGGCGCTGAGTTTGCGAAGGTTTTTTTGAATTTCGGATTTCGGATTTCGGATTTTCCGTTCTCCGTTCTCCATCCTCCCTACCCTTCTTCCTGCTTCTTTATTTCATCATCCAATATTTTCTTCATGGCTTCAAGATCGGAGACTGACAGGTCTTTATCGCGTGAGAAAAAGGATACCATCTGATGTACCGAGTTTCCAAAGTAGTTGCTGAGCATACCACGGAACAAATGCTTTGTGTATGACTTCTTATCTACCAGCGGAAAGTACCGATGGGTTTTACCAAAAGCCCTGTGGCCCACAAATCCTTTCTTTTCCAGAATTCTGATAATGGTACTTACGGTTGTATAGGCCGGTTTGGGATCGGGTAACCTTTCAATTACGTCACGCACAAACCCTTTTTCAATTTCCCAGAGGACTTGCATGATCTCTTCTTCGGCACGGGTAAGTTCTTTCATTGTTTTGTTGGTTTTATGGAACGCGGATGACGCGGATTGTTATAGCTAATGAGTTAATAAGTTAATAAGTTAATGAGTTATTAAGTTATTAAGAAATTGAGAATTTAAGGTATTCAGATTAATCATTATTTCGTACTTGATTTCGCTGATATACACGGCAGTTCGGTTCTATATTAAAATGTGACTTTCCGGAATTCAATTAAAACAAATTGATAACTTCATTGCACAAACATAAAACTAATTTTTTAGTTCACCAACTATTTTCTTAGTTATTTTTCGGAAAATATTCTCTTTGCCCTATACATGCAGCCTGAACAATTTTTCTTACTTTAGCCGGAAATTTCGATTTCTTAACATATTCAAAACTCAATCTAAACCCTGTAAATCCCTGATTATGATCACCGAACAGTTGATTAATCCAAAAAGTATTGTAGTAGTAGGAGGTTCAAATGATATTCAAAAACCCGGAGGTAAAGTTTTAAAAAATCTTATTGATGGGAATTTTTCCGGCGAATTGTATGTAACCAACCTGAAAGAAAGCGAAGTCCAGGGTATAAAAAGCTACAGCGATCCGGCCGATCTGCCGCAGGTTGACCTGGCCATAATAGCCATTGCTGCCCGTTTTGTTCCTGATACAGTAAGGATTCTGGCAGAGCAAAAGCAAACCCGCGCTTTTATAGTTTTATCAGCCGGATTTAGTGAAGAAAGTGAAGAAGGAGCGCGGCTGGAGAAGGAAATGGTTGACATCATCAACAGTGTGGACGGTTCGCTAATTGGTCCCAATTGTGTTGGAATTCTAACCCCAAACCATCACAGCATATTCACCTACCCCATTCCCCGACTGGAAGAGCAAGGTTGTGATTTCATTTCCGGATCCGGAGCTACAGCCTGTTTTATCATGGAAGCGGGCATACCGAAAGGACTCACCTTTGCCAACGTTTTTTCGGTGGGCAACAGTGCACAGATGGGTGTGGAAGAGATACTGAAATATATGGATGAAACCTTTGATCCGAAAAAAAGCTCAAGGGTAAAACTGCTTTATATTGAAACCATCAATAAACCACAGATGCTGCTTAAACATGCTGCCTCACTGATCCGCAAGGGTTGCAAAATTGCAGCCGTAAAAGCAGGCAGTTCGGATGCGGGCAGCCGGGCAGCATCATCCCACACAGGAGCCCTTGCCAGTTCGGATGTGGCGGTAAATGCACTTTTCCGCAAGGCCGGCATTGTGCGTTGCTACGGTCGCGAAGACCTGATAAGCGTGGCATCGGTTTTCATGCATCCTGAGCTGAAAGGCAAAAACATTGCAGTCATCACCCACGCAGGCGGACCGGCCGTAATGCTTACTGATGCACTGTCGAACGGCGGACTTGAAGTGCCCCATATCGATACACCCGAAAGCCGTGAGTTGCTCACCCATCTTTTCCCCGGCTCTTCGGTGGCCAATCCCATCGACTTCCTGGCAACCGGAACCGCAGAACAACTGGGAATCATCATTGATTATGTGGAAGAGAAATTCGATCATATTGATGCCATGGTGGTGATCTTCGGCACGCCCGGATTATTTCCGGTTTTTAATGTGTACGATATGCTCGATCTGAAAATGAAGCAATGTAAAAAGCCGGTTTACCCGGTTCTCCCTTCCATTCTCACTGCCAAAGAAGAGGTAGATGATTTCATCAGCAAAGGCCGCATCAACTTCCCTGACGAAGTGAGTCTGGGCAATGCCCTGGCAAGGGTTTACAGCACTCCCGATCCTGCTCCGGAGAAAATTGATTTGCCCGAAGTTGACTACAACAAAATCAGAAAAATTATAGATAATTCAGAGAATGGTTATCTGAAGCCCCAACTGGTCCAGGATCTGCTGGATGCAGCTGGCATTAACCGCGCCGGAGAAGCAGTAGCCAAAACAGCTGATGAAGCAGTGAAATTTGCTGAAGAGCTGGGACTTCCCGTGGTAATGAAAGTGGTAGGACCGGTTCACAAATCCGACGTGGGCGGTGTGGTACTTAACCTTAAAACCACCGGTGAGGTAAGAAGCGAATTCGAGCGGATGATCAAAATAAAAGACACAACTGCCATCCTGCTGCAGCCCATGCTTAGCGGCATGGAACTATTTGCCGGTGCCAAGTATGAAGAAAAGTTCGGACACATGATCCTTTGCGGGATGGGTGGTATTTTTATCGAAGTGCTGAAAGATGTGTCTGCCGAGCTTTCCCCCATAAGTAAAGCCAAGGCATTGGAAATGATCCGGAGTCTGAAAAGCTATAAAATACTGGAAGGAGTTCGTGGACAGGAAGGCATTAATATTGAAATGTTTGCCGACAACCTGGCCCGGTTGTCTGCCCTGGTAAATGCAGCCCCCGAGATTTTTGAACTGGACCTTAACCCGCTGCTGGGCAACAAAAAGCAGGTAGTGGCGGTGGATGCAAGGGTAAGGGTGGAGA
>JBHEOF010000209.1:0-1838 GCA_046261715.1 Bacteroidales bacterium | reverse complement strand
AGTATAGAGGGGCAGGAACACCCAACAGAGCTAACGCTGAGTCTGGAGGATGTGATCCGTCTGGCCAACGACAGTTCCCTGCAGGCATTCATTGCTCAGAATACGTATATGGCTGAGTTCTGGGATTATGAAAACAGGGGGTTACCTGTATGTTGATACGGACCTCGGGTATTTGAACAACCTGAACCAGCCGGGGGTAAGTCAATACTACTCTACCCCGGTGAGGATAGGGTTCAGCCAGCAATTATTTGGATATTTCCATACCCATGAGCCCATTGTGAGCCGTTAAGGAGCCCTTTGAGCCCATTATAAGCCCTTTTGTTTCAATTTATATACTGTACCCACTCCTGTTAGTCCAACTTTCACAAGTAAATCCCATTTGTCCACGATCTCTGCCAAATCCCTGGTTGCTGTTGCCTTTGAAACACCAAACAAGTCTTGAAATTCGGAGTTTGATATTTTTCCCTGTTTTTTAATGAATTTAACAGTTTCCATTTGCCTATCATTCAATCCCAACCGTTTCAAATAGTCTTCCGAAATGATGTCTTTCAGGAAAGTAATCTGCATGCCACCTGCAACTTCTTCAATGGTCGGTTCTGGGAGTCCCGCTTTGTGACAAGTGTCTATCATCATGGAAATGCCCCTTCCCCAGGCTTCAATGTAACCGGCTTTAAAGAAAACCTCTGCAATGTTCTTGTTACGAGGATGAGATGGGTGTTTTCCCTTGAGCATTTCAATATTCAGTTCGTCCGGCAGAATACCGGGGTTCCAAAGCGATAACCTGTCGTCATAAACGCTGAGTTGGATGGTCGAGCCTTTATAGTCCTTGTGAACAATAGCGTTAAAAATCGCTTCCCGTAAAGCCGGTTCGGGATATTCCAGTTCTTCCACACGCTGCATGCCTTCGTAATGGATTGGGAAAACCAGATACTTGTTTTTGAGAATTTCCATCACCTTGTCCGCCATTTCGATCAGGTTACCTTCTACCACATCCTGAAATTTCAGGTCAGCATCCGATTCACCAAATCGCCCGATCTTGAAATAAGCAGAAGTGAAATACTTTTTGGGGTCTTTGCCAAAAAGCAGTAGAGCAGCGTTTTTTAGTTTACCGTTGTCATTGATCAAATGCAGGTTATTCAGAAGTGTTTTGGTATCTTCCTCTCCTGCATCCGGTGCAATGCGGTTGCTTTTAATGGCTTTTTTGGTAAAAAACTTTATGGCATCATCGTCAATATCTTTTACCGTAGCTGCTTCAACTGGAAGTTCGTCCCATGTTTTTCCGGTGCGTTTTAGGATGAACTCATTCAATGCCGGACCTTTCAATTCCTGCAAGGTGCTTCCTGTGCGGACGTAATATTTGCCTCTTACAGAAATAGGTACATCAAAACGGGGTACTATGATTTCAAGATAATACTTACCGTTTTCGCTTTGCATGTTCACTTCCGCGTACACCCCCAGAATATCCCGGAATTTATTCGGCAGTTCTTCCAGTAGTTTGTTATAGTTGGCAATACCCGTTACCTTGCCGTTATCGTTAATGCCGATATACAGTTTGCCGCCGCTGGCATTGGCAAAACCACATATCCATTTCAGGTATTCGTCCCGCCAGTTGGCTTTATATTCTAAGTTTTGGGATTCAGGCATATTTGTAAATTGCTTTATCTCTCCTGCTCATAGTAAATGTAATAATATTTCCTCCCATTTTCATCTATTTCTTACTCAATTAAATCTTTCTTTATTTTACTTCTTACCTTATCACGCGTAATATATTCGCCCCGGTTCAACTGATCGAGCCCTTCCTCGATGGCCTTTTTATCCTTATGGCTGACTTTATCCCA
>JBHEOF010000208.1:0-1988 GCA_046261715.1 Bacteroidales bacterium | reverse complement strand
GGATCCAGGGGCGTAAACAGGCATCCATTGATTTACAAAACATGCAGATAAATAAATACACCGGCTAAGAAAAAGGTAGAGAGAAGAATTCCTCTGCCGGTTTTGTCAAATTTCAGGTTCACCATATAGTATCTGAAGATAAACATATTGGCAAAAATGCCTGCCAACTGCATGGTAGATTCTTTGATGAAGTAGATATTCAGTGATTCGTCAATGCGGCCCCATTGGTTCATGGCAAGAAATATTATACCATAAATAACCAGGGGCAACAAAATGCCCAGGGCCGCTCCCAGTATCCAGTTATCTTTTTTAAGCATCAAACTTCCAGTCTTTTAATTTGCTGATAAGACTATGTGCCGTAAAGTCGTATTGGATGGGAACCACTGAAATATATTTTTTTACCAGGGCCCATTCATCGGTTTCCTCCACATCTTCATGCAGTTGAAATTTACCGGTAAGCCAGTAGTAGTCTTTTCCGCGGGGGTCTTTTCTGTGGTCAAATTCTTCTACCCAGTTGGCATTGGCCTGACGGCAAATTCGCACTCCTTTGATTTCCGATTCTTTTACGGCAGGAATATTCACATTGAGGCAATTCCCTTTGGGCAGTCCATGCTCCAGTACATTGCGTACAATCTGCTGGATATATTTTTTAGCAGAAACAAAGTCGGCATCCAGCTTATAGTCAAGAAGAGAGAAACCCACACTGGGTATCCCTTCCATGGCTCCTTCGATAGCTGCTGACATGGTGCCGCTGTAAATTACGTTGATAGAAGCATTGCTGCCGTGGTTTATCCCTGAAACCAGAATGTCGGGTTTTTTGTGCAACACTTTGTTAACGGCCAGTTTTACACAATCTACCGGAGTGCCACTGCAGCTAAACTCCTGGTGGTCGCCATCGGTACTGATTTTTTCCAGGCGCAAAGGGTGGGTGATGGTAACTGCATGACCCATTCCGCTTTGTCCCTTATCGGGAGCTACAACCACTACTTCTCCGATTTCCAGCATGAAGGAAATGAGGTTGCGGATGCCCGGGGCCATGATGCCATCGTCGTTGGTAACTAATATTACTGGTTTATGCATAGTTGTTTGAATTTTTGGCAAAGCTATTAAGAATAAATGTTTTGGCAACAATTTATTGTTGCACTTTTAATTTCTGAATTTGATTTCGCCGGATTTAAACTTTGGTTACCCCGCCGGATACAATGAACTTCATAAATTCTGCTGAATTGGCCTCCACCGGAATTACGTTCTCTGCCGGTACAATGAACATGTTCCCTGAAAAGTTGTAGGAGTGAGGCAGGTAAACCGCCACAAAGTCATTGCTGATCCCAATATTCATTAATTCCCGTTCGGTTATAAAACCCAGTTTTCTGATGTTGCTCTCCCTGTTCATGATTACCATGACAGGCTCGGTAAATTTTTTCTTTTGCCCTACAAAAGCCGATAGCAAATCCGAAATGGAAGTGTAGAGAATTTTTACAAGGGGTATTCTCTCAATTACGCTGCGAAAGATAAAAGCCAGAGGTTTTTTGATAACAGCCGATCCGGCAAGCCCTATAAGAGCAATGGAGCCCACTATTATCAGTAATCCCAATCCCGGAATTCTCATGGGCAATAACCCGTCAACCCAGTCCAGCAATGTGTAAATAACAAAAACGGTGATGGAAATCGGGGCAATAAGAAGGAGCCCCTGCAGGAAATGGTTAAGGAATTTCCGCCCGAATTTTTTCAAAAGGTTTTTAGTTTGATTCATGTTTTTCTGATAGCAAAAAAGTGAATTGTATAGGTTGAATAAATCACAACAAATTAAACAAGATGAAGCAGTTGTTGTTTACAGTTTGTTATTTAAAATAAGCATGAAGATAGGTTAACTATTTTTAACTACAGACAGAATGGCACTGCTTTAATGCTTGGCTTACTTTTTGTCAAATTATTAGCAAAATTATTAAAAAGAAACTAAATCTCTAAATATATGATAGGAATATATG
>JBHEOF010000207.1:0-2229 GCA_046261715.1 Bacteroidales bacterium | reverse complement strand
TTATTATTCTGAATACGACGTTACACCTTCAGTGGTTAACGGAATCAATTGTTTGGGGGTTTCTCTGGGCAACGGATTTTATAACCCACTCCCGTTGCGGAAATGGGGACGCAGAAATTTAAGAAAAGACTTAAATAAAGTTGGCAATCCTGCTTTTATTGCAAAACTTGTAATAACATTCAAAAATGGAGAAACACGAGAAATTGGTTCAGATAAAACCTGGAAATATGCATTAGGTCCTTTGTTAAAAAACGACGTGTATATGGGAGATGTTTATGATGCCCGAAAGGAAATTTTGGGTTGGAATACTCCCGGCTTTGATGATACTTCCTGGAATTTTGCCCAAATAGCTGAAAGCCCCGGTGGAGAATTGCAAAAAGCATTTTTTGCACCTGTTCAGGTAGTAAAGGAGTTAACGCCGGTTGAAATTTACTCACCCCAAGAAGGAATTTTCATTGTAGATATGGGAGTTAATTTTACCGGCACCTACAAAATAAAATTAGCAGGAAATAAGGGAGATACCATAACTTTCAGATTTGGTGAACGAATTTATGAAGATGGTACTTTGAACCCGATGACAACTGTTACAGGGCAAATAAAACGTAAAGGTGTTGGCGGCCCCGGGGCGCCCGATATCGCCTGGCAAACGGACAGTTATATCGTTGGTAAAAATTCAGGTGAATGGTTTACTCCTGATTTTACTTACCATGCATACCGGTACATGGAAATTGCCGGATTGGATGCAAAACCTGAGTTGACAGACATAAAAGGATTGTTCATTCACTCAAATGTTCCCATTAATAACAGTTTTACCTGCTCTTCCGATCTGTTAAATTCAATTCAGAAAGCCACCGAAAGAACATTCCTGGCAAACCTGGTAAGCGTTCAATCCGATTGCCCGGCAAGGGAAAAATTTGCTTACGGCGGCGACCTGAACGCAACCAGTGAGTCGTTTATTTACAATTTTGATATGCAGGCGTTCTATCGCAAAACTGTTTACGACTGGGTAGATGCCATGAATGATTCAACTTTTGTGGACACTGCTCCTTATACCGGAATAGAATATTGCGGAATTAGCTGGGAGTCTGCATTTCTGATTACACAGTATTATCTCTATCTTTATTACAACGACACCGATATTATTAAGGAACTTTATGAACAGAATAACAAATGGATGGATAAAGTAGCACGGATTCATCCGGAGGGGATTGTTGATAAAGGCCTCAGCGATCATGAATCGATGGAACCTGTGCCGGTGCAATTGACGGGGACAGCTCACTACCTGCAATGCGCCCGGATTATGCATACATTTGCCAGCGTGATGGGGGATAAGGAGAATGAACAGAAATACGAAAAGCTGTCCGAAAAACTGAAAAACCTGATAAAGGCCGAATTCTGGGATAAACCGGTAAAGAGAAAAATTAACCGGCAGACAATGTTTTCTACCTTGCTTTATCACGGAATTATTCCTGAAAAGGATTTGAACGCCGCACGGGATTCTGTGCTGATGGCGGTTAATAATGGTCCTTCCGGCCATTTTAATACCGGAATATTTGGAACCAAGTATATTTTGGAAGCGTTTTCAGAATATGTCAGCCCCGAAAAAGTATTTGAAATTGTAAACAGCACGGAATTTCCGGGATGGGGATTTATGATTGATAACGGCGCCACCACACTCTGGGAAACCTGGAAAGAGAGCGACAATACTTTTACAAATAATCACCCCATGTTCGGATCAGTAACAGAGTGGTTTTACCGGTGGCTTGGGGGAATTCGCCCCATTCCTCAGTATCCCGGATTCAAAGAGTTTATTCTGGCTCCTGCAACTCCCCGAGAGCTCAATTTTGTGAAATGTACCTATCATTCTCCATACGGTGAAATTGTATCGAACTGGCAAAAAAGCCCGGATAATTCTTACCGGTATGAAATGAAAGTTCCTGCCGGAAGTTTGGCAAACGTAGAATTGCCGGTTGGTCTGTCGCAAAAGATCACAATTGAAAAAGAGGAGGTAGATTTTGACCCTGGGAAAATTAAAGATCTGCAATCGGGTAATTTTAAATTAAATGAGGGAAGTTACATTATTACAGTTTCAGCAAAAGAAGGGGATAAAATATAAACCTTAACCAGGTAAAACAAAAATAATAGTTAAAGTCTGTCAACTGGAGCAGGAGCAACCTGTTTAAAATTCTGAAACTAAATTGAAAAGAATGAAACGTTGATAGAACTCCA
>JBHEOF010000206.1:0-2264 GCA_046261715.1 Bacteroidales bacterium | reverse complement strand
CGATATAACGAACCACTTGTTGTAGCAAGCCACATCATCTGATTTTCATCCATGTATAGCTTGTTAGGCGATATCTGTTTTCCCAACCCGATAAATTCAACAAAATGATTTGTTAAGTCTATTTTACCCACGCCATAATTACTCAACATCCATAAGTTACCATCAGCATCGTTAAAAAGTGACACAATATTTTCATCTACTTTTTGTTTCACTTTGTTATACAAGGGGAATGCAGTAAAATTGTCTTGCTTTTCATTGTAGAAGCATAAACCGCTTTCAGTAGTTATCCATAGTTTGTTATTCAAATCTTTATAAACCAGGTTCGTCCGGTTGTCAATTAAACTATTTGAATCGTTAATATTATAACTGTATTTTTTTATTTCGGTGGAATTATACCGGAAAAGCCCGTACTTTGTGCCAAACCAAATCATTCCCTTTTGGTCTTGCTCAATGGTATGAATTGAACCATATGTAAATCCATCCTCTGGCGATAATTGTCGAAAGCGAATATTCTCTTCAATGCCCAAAAGTGATATTGAAATAAATATCAACAATGTAAAAATCCAAAACCTCATATTCTTTCCAATCATTATGCTGCTAATTTATAAATAATAAGGCTGAAAGAAGCAATCAAGATTATAATTCTGGTTGCGCTGTTACAACCTGAATTAAAGCATGCAACAATTGTTATAAAATATGCAACTATGCTTATATTCATTTTTTCAAAACATCGATACATTTATCAGGTAGAATATAAAATTGCAAGCATTTGACTAAATTGTATAAAATGAATAGCAAGTTAAAAATAAACAGCATTATTATTATATCTGTTTTGTCTGTTTTTTTTGCATGCAACAAGTCGAACGGTATAAAAACCACAAAAAATTTAGAAATAGTAAATCACCTAAGAAAGCAATTGCTTTATTCAAATGAAAGTGTAAGCCATGCTTTATTAAACAATAATAATAAAGAACTGGTAGGTCCCAGGTCTGTTTGTAATGATTCGATAAAGCTCATTCCTTCCCGGGATTGGTGCAGTGGTTTTTATCCTGGCATTTTTTGGCAAATGGCCAAACTAACCGATGATACAAGTTGGCAAAAATTAGCCGAAAAATATACAGCACCACTTGAACAGGAAAAATATAATGGAAAAACCCATGACATGGGTTTTAAAATGTATTGTAGCTTTGGTAATGGTTATCTTCAAACATCAAATCCGCAATATCGTGAAATATTAATACAGGCAGCAAATACATTGATTAAACGATTTAATAAAAATGTAGGATGTATTCGCTCATGGGACTTTAACTCAGACAAATGGGAATTTCCGGTGATAATTGATAATATGATGAATCTGGAACTGCTATTTTGGGCATCAAAAGAAACCGGTAATCCAATTTATTACAATATCGCTGTTTCACATGCTGAAACAACCTTGAAAAATCATTTTAGAAAAGATAATTCTTCCTGTCATGTTGTGGATTACATTCCTGAAACAGGTGAAGTAAATGCCAAGTACACGCATCAGGGATTTTCAGATGAGAGTTCCTGGAGTCGCGGCCAGGCATGGGGCCTTTACGGATTTACAATGGTTTACAGAGAAACCAGAGATGTAAAATTTTTACGGCAGGCCGAAAAAATAGCCACCTACATTTTAGATAATCCTAATCTACCTAAAAACAAAATTCCATACTGGGATTTTGATGCGCCAGGAATACCTGAAGAGCCTTATGATGCATCTGCTGCTGCCATACTGGCCTCAGCTCTTTATGAATTAAGCGAATACTCGTCAGAAAGCAGCAAATATTTAAAAACTGCGGATGAGATCCTTGAATCATTATCTTCTCCGGAATTTTTAGCAGATTCGGAAAGTAATAATGGTTTTCTTTTGAAACATTCAACAGGCTCCAAACCACACAATTCAGAAGTTGACGTGCCGCTAATATATGCAGACTATTATTTCATAGAAGCACTAACAAGAAAATTTAACTATCAAAATTAATTGTAAAAATGAAATTAAATCTAATGAAATCGTTCTTCTTTTTTGCTTTGTTGATGACTATATCTCTTTATGGTTTAGGACAAAACAGAGGGGTATTAATAGGTGTCATTACCGATATGTCAACCGGATCCTCACTTCCCGGAGCGACAATTATTATTGCCGGTACTAACCAGGGTACAATAACCGGGATCGAAGGCGACTATACGCTTACAAATATTCCAGAGGGGAGCAATAAAATTGTTTTTTCGTTTGTCAGTTATAA
>JBHEOF010000205.1:451-2268 GCA_046261715.1 Bacteroidales bacterium | reverse complement strand
GCCATGCATTTACTGGGAATGTGCAAGATCGACCGGCGGAAATACCTGGTTGGCAACAGAGAATTGAATGCTCATCAGTTGATTGTTAAAAACCAGAGGAAAAACAGTAAGTATTCAAGAAAACACAAGTCCACTTACATTTCAATGGTTGTTGATTACAAAGGTGAAAAAGTCCGGCTCTTCTTCATCCGTTACAACAATGCAAAGAACTGGACATTGTTGTTGACAACCGATTTGACCCTGTCGTTTGTGCAGGCAATTGAACTTTATCAAATCCGCTGGACAATTGAGGTACTGTTTAAAGAATGTAAACAGTACCTTCGTTTGGGCGCAAGCCAGAACACCGATTTTGATGGACAAATTGCAGATGCAACAATCGTTTTGGCAACCCATACGATATTATCGCTGCAAAAGCGGTTCAGCTGTTATGAAACCATGGGCGAACTGTTCAGGGAAACACAGCAACATTTGCTCGAACTAACCTTGTGGGAAAGGCTGGTCAAGGTATTTTTTAAAATGTTGGTGCTGATGGCCACAATATTGAACATTGATGTAGAAGAAACGATGGAAAAACTTTTGCAAAGCGATAAAACAAGCAAACAACTATTGGCGATGCTAAAGGCACTGGAAGAGTTTGAAGATAATGGCAATAATAACAACAAAACTGGCAATTGTCTGGTATCAGCCTAATAATAAGATATTTATATATCAACTGAACAAACAATTATAGAATTTAACATGCCCAATTATAGGGCATTATATAAGTGGGAAACTTTAATTACTAAGGAACCAGGAGTTGGAAGAAAAAGTAAGAAGCTTGGAGGAAATTGTAAAGGTGCTAATTGATCGGGTAAAAGAACTGGAAGGGATGTTGCACCAATATAGTGGCAATAGCCACAAGCCACCCGGTAGTGATGGGTACAGGAAGGAAATAAAAAATAACCGGGAAAAAAGTTCAAAAAGCCAGGGTGCACAAAAAGGGCATGAAGGCAAGATGCTGAAAATGGTTGCTACACCTGATAAGATAGTAAAACATAAAGTACAAGGTCAGTGTAAATGCGGCAAGGACTTAGAACAAGCACAATTGTTACGGACAGAGCGCAGACAGGTATTTGACTTGCCGGAGAAACTCATGGAAGTAACCGAACATCAGGTAGAAGTAAAGCAGTGTAGTTGTGGCGTTATTCATCAGGCGGAGTGTAAAGAAAAAGGGAACGTACAGTATGGGGATCGGATAAAATCCTTAGCCGTGTATATGAACCAATACCAGTTTGTGCCATTTGAACGCTTGCAGGAGATGATGGAAGATTGTTTTGGCGTAAGCATTAGCGATGGCGTATTGACAGCGAGCAATGAACAATGTTACGGGCAATTGGAAAAAACAGAAGAACAAATTAAGCAAGCATTACAAGAGAGTAAAGTAATGCATAACGATGAAACCGGGATACGGTGTAAAGGCAAGCTCCAATGGATACACAGCAGTTCAACAGAGCAATACACCCATTACGGGATACAGGAAAAACGGGGCAAAGAAGGCATTGACGCCATCGGCATCTTGCCCAACTATAAAGGGATTAGCGTTCACGACCGATGGGCCCCTTATGATAATTATGCCTGCACACATTCACTTTGCAATTCACATTTGCTCAGAGAACTCAAATGGGTAAAAGAAGAAGTGGGCAGGGCATGGGCGGAAAAGATGATAACGCTGTTGGTGCATGCAAACAATTTGAAGAAAGAAAATAAATTAGATGAAACTACAACATTGTTTGTAGAGGAACAATACGGGCAGATTATCGGGCAGGGCATCATAGAAG
>JBHEOF010000205.1:0-441 GCA_046261715.1 Bacteroidales bacterium | reverse complement strand
AAAAACCGCCATTGATAATTCCTGCCATAAAAAAACGGGGACGAATAAAAAAACCCAAGTCATTAAAGTTATTGGAGACATTCATTGATCGCAAGGAGCAGATACTGCGCTTCGTGCACAACAAGGATGTGCCATTCGATAATAACCTGGCCGAACGCGATATACGGATGGTAAAATTGAAACAAAAAATCTCGGGATGTTTCCGAACCTTAAATGGGGCACAAGTTTTTTGTCGTATCCGAAGCTACATTTCCACTACACGCAAACAAGGTCACACAGCACTTGATGCTATTGAAATGGCTATAAGCGGGAAACCCATCAATCTTATTTGTGAACAGTAACCAAATATTGATGTAAAGCCTGCCAATACGCCGGATACTGATTTTGTACAACCGGCCATAGAGGCAACAACCCAGGTTACAGGGCAGGAAGTTGAAACCG
>JBHEOF010000204.1:0-2325 GCA_046261715.1 Bacteroidales bacterium | reverse complement strand
GTTGTACTCCAGGTGAATGGCGAAGATAATTCAGATCAGGTCATTGCTTATATTGATGATTTTTATTTCGAAGGAGAAGAACAGGAGGAAACTGATGATCCTGTTTACGATGAATTGGTTTGGTATGATGAATTTGATGAAGATGGCGCCCTGGAAGCATCAAAATGGTTTCACCAAACCTTATTACCCAATGGTGACAGCTGGTTTAATGGCGAAATCCAGCATTATACCGATAGAATTGAAAATACATTTGTTGAAGATGGCATAATGTACCTGGTTGCAAAAAAAGAGGAATTTACGGATCAGGGAGTTACCAAACAATATACCTCAGCCCGTTTGAATTCAAAATTTGCTTTTACCTACGGACGTGTAGAGGTAAAAGCAAAACTTCCCACGGGTGTTGGCACCTGGCCTGCCATCTGGATGTTGGGAAAAAATATAAATGAATACGGAGCTTACTGGGATAATGAAGGTTATGGCACCACCAATTGGCCGGCTTGCGGAGAGATTGACATCATGGAGCATTGGGGAAGTAATCAGAATTATGTGCAAAGTGCTATGCATACCCCATCAAGTTATGGCGGAACAGTAAATCACGGTGGGCAGGTAATTCCAACTGCTTCCACCGAATTTCATGTGTATGCCTTAGACTGGTATCCCGACAGAATGGTTTTCAGTGTGGATGATGTGGTGCATTATACCTATAATCCTGAGGTTCAAAATGCCGACACATGGCCGTTTGATGAAGACCAGTATTTACTTTTAAACATAGCCATAATACCAAATATAGACCCCAACTTCACTGAAAGTGCCATGGAAATTGATTATGTCAGGGTTTACCAGGAAAGCACATCGACGAGTACAGCTGAAGTTCCTTTAGAGTCAAAACTGGTTGTTTCTCCTAATCCTGTTAATACAACGGCTTTCATCAAGAGTCAGTCAGAAGCACTGGGCAGCACCGTTTTTATTTATGATTTGCACGGCAGAGTATTACAAACGATGATTATCCATTCTGCAGAAACATCTGTTGATATGTCGGGCTGGGCGCCGGGAGTTTATCTGTTTCAGCAAAGGGGAAATAATATTAACCAAACTTATAAAGTTATAAAGAGATAATACGTAATTATAACGTAAAAGTCATTGGCCTCAACATAATGACTGGCAGTTAGAACAATTAAAAAAAGCTCTCTGAATCGAACAGAGAGCTTTTTAAATTTCGATTAATTTATTAATTATTTTGGAAGTACAACTCCATCAATCACATGGATTACCCCGTTAGAACCCTTAAGGTCTACAGCAGTTACAAATGCTGAGTTACCTGTTTCGTCCGTTAGTTTTACTTTATCCATTTCAAGTGATACAGTTAATTTTCCACCGCTTACAGTTGTTAAAACAACTTCGCCGTTACCATCTTCAAGCGCAGCCATTACTGCAGCAGCATCAAGGTTGCCGCTTATAACATGGTAAGTTAAAATTTTAGCCAGTTGAGCCTTATTCTCAGGCTTAAGCAAAGTTGCAACCGTTCCTTCAGGTAGCTTATCAAAAGCTTTGTTGGTTGGAGCAAATACTGTAAATGGACCTTCACTTTTCAAAGTTGCTACTAAGTCAGCAGCTTTGACAGCAGCTACTAATGTTGTATGATCAGGCGAACTGATTGCAATATCCACAACATCTTTTTTCTGGCTGAATGCGCTAAATGATAATAGCATAGCGAGTAGAACTACATTTAATTTTTTCATTTTTCCTTATTTTAAGTTTGTAAAAAATTGTTATGATTCGTAAACAGGCAGTATCAATTAATGTTCAAAAAAATAGTATAAAGAATAAACAAAATATTTCTGCCCGTGTGTTTTGAGCTAAGAAGATATGTTTGTTTTAGTAATTAAATAACACATTTTATAAATAAAATGATGTAAGGATGGTGGGAATGAAAACAAAGTGCTATTTTACTATAATGTTTAATTATTGATAAAAATAAATAAATAGTATTGATGGATTTATCAATCATTACCGGTTCAATTCTACAATGATATTTTGGACATTTTAATTTACAATCCAGGGTTTTACTTCAATGTATCTCATGTTAATTTTTTTTATATTTTTAGAAACAAAAAGCAATATTTTTTGTCTTGTAAAGAGTATACTGAATTACCAATTAAAAAATTAAAGATGGTCAGGTCAGGTAAATGCATTACTTCTTTAAATTTTGGACCAGAATAATTTGGATGTTTTGTTTTCTCCTGCGATTATCTTTTAATCAAAAACTTCAGAAATAATACTGAAGGATTATGTTAATTTCGGAACTTACATTAAAAACGTGATAGT
>JBHEOF010000203.1:393-2439 GCA_046261715.1 Bacteroidales bacterium | reverse complement strand
TTCATTAATTTCCGATACAACCATTGCTGAAGTATTTATCATTCCTCCGTAAGAACCATTCAGAAATACCGGATTATTTGGAGCAACAGAATCCAGTTCATAAAGAGATGGTGGCCTCATTTCATTAAGACGTGTATAAAACATTCTGTTGAAAATAATCCATTCACCTTTCTTTTTCGCACCAGCCTGAGTTTTTATCCATTCAAGTAGTTCTGAAATTGTATGCACATCAGGTACTTTTCCATGCAACTCACTAACTGATGCAATTTCAGGGTGGCAATGTGAGTCTATCAAGCCGGGAATGACAGTTTTACCTTTTAAATCAATTTTTCTCGTCTTTGCATTGGTTAATTTATTGATTTCTTTATTTGATCCTACTGCTAATATTTTGTCATTTTTAATTGCTATTGCTTCAGCAATCGAAAAGTCTTTGTCAACTGTAATAACAGTTCCATTAATCAAAACTATATCTGCTGTTGTTTCTGTCCTGCATGAGAACAACAAATAAAATACAGGTAAAAAGAATAAAATATACTTGTTGATTTTTTTCATTGCTTCAAGATCTTAAAATGTAATACGTTAATACTCTTTTTTCAAAATCGATTCTCCGAGCAATCGGAGAAAAGTCCCATAAATGATCAGTTAAATTAAGGGATTATTTCCAGAATAGAGTGAATACCTAATTCAGTAACTAAAACCTCAGCAACTCCATCGTGAAAATCAATTTCCAGTTCCTGATTTTTGGGTTGCAGTAAAATCCTGCCGGGTTTTTTAACAGTATTTATTTGAACCGTCAGATTTTTTAACGACGGTATTTCATCATCCATAATCTGGGCAGCTTCCTGTTGCAGTTGTACCGATGATTTAATGTTCATTGGCATTTTCCCATTATCCCAGGAAAAGCCCCAGGCCATCAGATCCCAGGGTAAACCTTGTGGTGCAACACACCGTGCTTCGAACGCCGAGCGATACACCCCATTCTGTGGGGTTACATCTCCAGACAAAAAATCCACATTGGCGGCCACTTTTTCAGGCATTAATGAAGTATAGGCCCAATTGCTGGTGATTTGAAATTCAGGATTATATTGATGAATGGCGTTTATGTATTTTTCCATGTGTTGCCGAAACAAGCTTCGCGTATATTCTAAGAATTCAGGATAATATTTGTCAGAAGGGACTTTTGGCACCTCTTTAATTCCGGTTTCTTTCCTGAACCGGTTTAAAGAAGCTTCACAATAGCCAACTTTGGTGGGATAGCTCGATATCCCCGGATGACCTTTGCAGTCAACCTGAATATAGTCCGGTTTTACTTTGGTGAGGAAGGTATCGATCATGCCGGCAGTCAATGTTTTGCCAGCATCAGTTATGTCTTCGCTTGCGTGCAAATCAAAATGAACCCCAAAAAAGCTGTCTGCTCTTTTCAATTTTGAAGGTTTTTCATTCTGCGCTATGGCAGAAACAAAAATCAAAGTACAAAAGAAGAAGAATATTAATCTTAATTTAACCAGGGTGACAAATTGTATGGGTTGATATGTAATGAGTCGTTGCATAATTGCTTTCTATTTTAGGTGGATATTTGCGAATTTGATGTATTGGTTCCAGTCGAATTCAGTAACGCTATGTCCACCTGAACGTATGTGGTACCCTATTGTAGTCATTACAGGTTGGTTTATCTCAGGCATAGTAGGAGATATAACACCCTGTTTACCAAACAATTCATAAACCAGTGTTGCATAATAGGCTGAGAGGAATTCGCCTTTGGGATCGGCCCACTGATCTTCTTCTGCGCTGGCGATATATACGGGCCGGGGAGCTATGAGTGCAATCAATTCATGTTGATCGACGGGCAGGGTCTCCTCCTTGTAATCGTATTTTTTACAATTCCCACATAACCAGTGTGGGAATTGGGCGTTCATCCCTGCCAACCGTTCTCCAAACTGACGGCGTGAAAGAGCAGCGCCTCCGCATCCGGAGTTATTGGAAATTACCATTGCAAATCGGTGGTCGAGTGCACCTGCCCAAAGAGCAGCTTTACCGTGCCGCGAG
>JBHEOF010000203.1:0-305 GCA_046261715.1 Bacteroidales bacterium | reverse complement strand
AAATAATCAGGACCTGTAGCAGCATCTTTATCCGGATCCACATCTCCCGCAAACATGGTGGCCAGACCATAACCTGCATCAATCAATTTCTCAACAGACAGTAATTTCTTTCCTGCCCCGCGTGATTGTTCAGTAACACGGTTATTGGTTCTGCCTAGTGCAGGACTGTTGCTAATCCATGATTCGGTCAGCAGAATTTCGGGATCATCGGCAACGGTGTGGTTCCCCCAGTAATTGTAACTGACGAAAACAGGCACCTTTCCCTGATTTTTAGGCAAATAAATCAACAGCCCAACACTCAGTTC
>JBHEOF010000202.1:0-2683 GCA_046261715.1 Bacteroidales bacterium | reverse complement strand
AATAAAGGTATAAACTGGCCCACTGCCGGCATTGCGGTAAGTTACCAGCCTACCTCCCGCCCCTGGTACACGGGCACACGAACCACTGAAAAATACTGGAGAAACTACTCTCCCCGTTACGATGTCGCTTTGCTGGGTACAATCCGCAATGGCCAGGATGATGCCGGTGATCGCAAAAGGTATCCGCTGGGCGGGATCGCCTTGCAGGCTGGAAGGCAGGTGGGAAACCTGAGCATGCTCACCCTGGGAGCCGAAGCTTACCATGATGAGGAGCTAAAAGACAAACTTCGCAGGGAAGGCCTTAATGCCAGTCCGGTGAAAGCAGGACTACTGCTGGGGCACGAGTTTTTGCTGGGCAGGTTTCAGTTCAGCCAACGCCTGGGCGTTTACGTGTTTGACCAAACACCTTACTATGATCGAATCTTTCACCGCTGGGGTTTAAAATACCGCATAAACCGCCACTTCAGCGCTGGAATTAATCTACTGGCTCACCGGCACATAGCCGAGGTTGTAGACTTCCGGCTGGCGTATACTTTCCAGAAGCGCTATGAATAGGATTCAGGCAAACAGTATTTTGTGGCCGGTTTGAAAACGCAATCAAATAATCTTTCATAATACACAGCTTCTGGACACAGTCCCATTCAAAACCACTCAATCCCCTAATCCTTGTTGTGGATTTTTTCCACACCTTTTAGGGTTATATCCCGGTTTATCCCAAGTAATATAACTTTGAAAACCTGGTTATCAATGCTTTGTTTCGCGGTATATAAATTGGTAGTTCCTATGAAATGTCAGACTGAACTTTTTATGTGTATGCTTCAAAAGCATCAACATAATTAGAAATGAAATTGAAAAAAATAAAATAATAAGATGATTGCAGAACAAGTTAAATTACCTTCTTCAGTTTCGGCTGAAAAATTAGATACGGTGACTCATACCACTCAAAAAGAAACTACATCCGGTACATCCGAAAAAGACCAGATTTCAGACAACTACCGGAGGGCATCCTTTACTAAAAGGCATATTTTCACCCTGGTGATGACTTTTTTGCTCCTTACAGGAGGGGCGTTTTCCGTGTATCTTTTGCAGACCCAATTTGAAGAAATGAATATGAGCAGAATGGATACCCTATGGGGAATGATCCTGCTTATTGTTGGAATCTTTCTATTGGTTTTCAGACTTGGCTTTTTGGCATATATTGCCAGATTGTTCTTTCGGTATAATCCGGTAAGTTCTGTTAATGATGGGGAATTGCCGTCTTGCACTGTTATAGTGCCTGCCTATAACGAAGGCGAACAGGTATATGCCACATTGCTGAGTTTAAGAGACAGTTTATATCCGGCATCAAAATTACAATTAATCGCGATAGACGATGGTAGTAAGGATGACACCTGGGAATGGATGAAAAAGGCAAAAGAAGAACTGGGAGATCGGGTTTCTATCTATCAACAACCCGTGAACAAAGGAAAAAGACACGCACTTTACCGTGGGTTTAACCTTGCAACCGGAGATGTTTTTGTTACGGTAGACAGTGATTCTATCGTGGAAAAAGACACTTTACGCAACCTTGTTTCTCCCTTTGTAACAAATAAGAATTGCGGCGCAGTGGCAGGAAATGTTAGGGTTTTAAACAATAAAAAGGCCATTATTCCGCGTATGCTGAATGTGAGTTTTGTTTTTAGTTTTGAGTTTATACGTTCTGCCCAAAGTGTACTTGGTTCTGTATTGTGCACTCCCGGGGCCCTGGCTGCTTATCGAAGTAAAGCTGTTATGGGATGCCTGCCAGAATGGATAAATCAAACATTTATGGGAAAACCAACAGACATTGGGGAAGATCGTGCTATGACCAATATGATCCTGAAACAAGGCTACCACGTCCTTTTTCAGCGCAATGCGTATGTGCTTACCAATATTCCTGAAAAATTCAGCAGTTTGCACAAGATGTTTACCCGTTGGGAAAGAAGCAACGTGCGGGAAAATTTAATGATGTCAAAGTTTGCTTTCAAACCTTTCAGAATTGGAGCTAAATCCGGTACCCGTCTTTTATTACTGAATCAATGGATGGGAATGATAACCGCTTATCCATTGTTGCTCGTTATGATCATTTTATTGATTTCACATCCTGTCTTGTTTATAAGTTCAACCCTGTTAAGCATTTTGATATTTACAAGTCTGCCGGCATTCTTTTATGCTAAAAAGTATAATATAGCTGAAGCCTTCTGGGCCTATTCCTACAGTATATTCTATACCTTCAGCTTGTTTTGGATCACGCCTTATGCAATGGCCACAGCCAGCCGAAGAGGTTGGTTAACACGTGAACTACCTGTGAAAAAATAAACTGAAATTCCAAATATTGAAAAAAAGTTACTGAAGCAATTCGGTAACTTTTTCTGTTTTATGGAGGTTTTCAACTTTCTGAAATAGTTTTCAGTCAGCAAAAAGTATCGACCCAATTTCATCGGTAAGGTTTTTCTAAAGCCATAATCCCGAATCAGACAAAAACGAACTAATTTCAGATACATCTTTTGAAAACACTATAGCTCTTCATTAGAAGGGAAGCTTAAAGTCTGAAAATTTTGACCAAACACCAGGTTAAATTTTGAGCAGTGGAGAAAAGGTTATTTCCTTACCACCGGCAATTTTATATAGGAAGCATATTTTCCTGTATGGTACACCTTATTAT
>JBHEOF010000201.1:453-2692 GCA_046261715.1 Bacteroidales bacterium | reverse complement strand
ATATAAAGAAGCCGGTAATATGATAGTTACCGGCTTTTTTAATGGTACCAGGTGGCGGAACCGAGGAGGTACGACGACGAGCTCATGACATGCTTTTGCACAGGGGGATATGTAACCACTTTTGATTTTCCAAACGGTATTGCCGCACCGATTAGTTACTAACTACTTAATTGCTCAGAAAACTTTTCTCAAATTGTTCAAGAAGGGGGTCGTTTGTTCTTTTCATTTCCTTATACAATAATTTTTTCAATCGTTTCTTTACATCCTTATAATCCGGATCATCAATCAGATTAACCAGACCGTCAGGATCTTTCCGAAAATTATATAATTCCTCAGGAACTCTGTAAACATACATGCTCAGGCGATCGGCAACAACATCATCTTCAATGGCAGCTTCTTTCATAGCAGAAAATGTCCTGCCGCTCGTGGCATCTCCTTTTATTTTTTTTATCCCGTCACTCCAGAAATTCACAATATATCCGTAAGTTTCTTCCTGCACACATCGCATCTCGTAATCAGTGCCTGCATAAATTCTGTTAAATTCAGTAAAAACAATATTTCTGTTATTTTGATTTTCACCTTGCAACAGCGGTAAAAAAGACCCGCCATCCATATCCGGAACAACAGGCAGGCGCAATGCGTGAAGAATTGTTGGCATATAATCTATACCCGAAATAAAATGAATACTATCAACACTACCTGCTTCCACTTGACCAGGCCATCTCACTATCCAGGGAGTTTTGTTGCTGTTGAGATAACAATTGGATTTGGCGAATGGGACAGCCATTCCGTTATCACTAATGAACATCACAATTGTATTATCACTCAATCCTGATTCATCAAGTGCTTTTAAAACCGCCCCTACAACCTCATCCATACGGTAAACCGAAGTATAGTATTCCGCTATTTCCAATCTGATTTCAGGCAAGTCAGGAAGAAAATCAGGAACAGTCACTTCTTCGGGAAGAATTTGTCTCCTGAAAGCAGGAAGATCTTCACCCCATGCTCTCATCTCCTGTTCGCTTCCGGCAAATGGCCTGTGCGGATCATGTGCATTTGCCATCAAAAAGAAGGGTTTGTTTTGACTTGCTGCTCTGTTAAAGAACTCCTGTGAGTACTTATAATACAATTCCGGATCTCTTCCTATACCAAGACCAGAGGCAAGATCACCCTCTGTTACGTAATAATCCCAGCAATACTTTTCCGTTGGCTGAAGGTGTATCTCTTTACCCAAAATGCCATTCAGGTAACCGGCTTTATTTAGTTGCTCCTGTAATGTTGAAACATCCGTATTTATTGGATCAAATCCCGGGGCACCATTATTGTGAGGGTACCTGCCTGTCATAATTGACTGGCGTGAAGGTTGACAAACAGCAATATTTACGAAGGCATTTTTAAAAATTATCCCTTCTTCAGCAAGTCCGTCAATATTAGGTGTTATATTTTTAATAGTACAACCATAGCAGCCTACTGAGTTATAATTCAAATCATCTGCTGTAATTAAAAGTACGTTTGGAGGACCAAAGTTGTCAGTTTTGTTTTCAGTCGCGGAATTCCTGCATTGTGTAAACAAAACTACTGCTAATAAAATAACCAGTATTTTTTTGTTAGTTAATCTGTCGATCATTATTATACACATTTTTAAGGATAAAGCATTACTTGGTTTTCTATGGAGTTCTATCAACTTTTCATTCTTTTCAATTTAGTTTCAGAAGTTTGCGTACAGGAAAATGCAACAAACAGATAAAAAAAGATTACGTATTTTTTCATTTACTTTATTTAAGTTGACGGATTGGGTGATAAAGGAATCTCATCTTCATCGTACATATCCCAATATTTTTTGGGTGCGTTGAACGGAAGGTGCGGTTTAAAAAAGCCAACTGAATCAATGAGAGCCAGCGATTTCGCTTCACATTATTTTTTAATATTTTTTAACACCAGCTATTCATTGAACATTAAATTGGCTGGAAAGAAAATTCCTGTGGTTCCCAATAATTTCAGTATTCATCAATGGCTGGTTGTAAAGTCTCAGATTCGTAATTTTACTGTCAATATATACTTCATCTCCTACCATTCTATGCGTTTCAATTGTATTGAAACTAAAATTTTTCATATCCACGGTATAACGTCCCCATCCAAACTGACGCACTTCTCTTCCGTTGTTCACAGTGCCGTTGATTACAAATTGGATAATTCGTGGACCGTTGTCAACAGTCACAGAAATGCAGTGCTCAACGGC
>JBHEOF010000201.1:0-443 GCA_046261715.1 Bacteroidales bacterium | reverse complement strand
TCCATGAATCGGTTTTTTCACCGTCACTCATAGTAATTTCAATGGCTCCAAAATCTCCTGTTTTCAATTCAATACGCTTTCCGTTTTTATCTGTTGATGACATGATGAGTTGACCGGGAGCCAAATTAACCAGTATAAGTCTGAAATCCAGTGTAAACCCATCAGCATAAGAACCATCAGAGATTAAAGGTACATCTATTTGTCCCTGTTGGGGTATTTCACCATCTTCCCATACTTCAACCAAATCATTTTTCGCAACATCATTGATTTCAAATTGCGACCAAAGGGTGTTTAAAAACTTATTGGGAATTTTATGCACCCGGGCATCCACTTTGTTTGTTTCGGTAATCCAATATTTTCCATCCTGTTCGACCAGATCAGGGTAACTCATCCGAACAGTGGGATTTTCTTCATAAAACAATATTTCAGGCTGGCTCCAGATG
>JBHEOF010000200.1:0-2717 GCA_046261715.1 Bacteroidales bacterium | reverse complement strand
GGCATACACACATAGATTTAAAGATGAAAAGCGAAGGCCTGTTACCCTGGTATTTGGTATTGCTTCCCTGTTATTTGGTTTATTTATGGCATTCAGGCCCTTGGAAGGTACCTATGGAATTGCTATTCTTGTGGGAATATATGCTATCCTTTATGGGGCTCACACGCTCTTCTTTTCTGAAAAAAAAAACTAATTTGCAATCTCTGAGATTCTTTAGTTCATGTTTTTATAATTTGATTTTAAAGGATCACATAGCTTAACCCGCTTTTTCAGCGGGAGAATAACCATGATTAATTTTTTTACACACACGAGGATGATTATATGGGAAAGAAACTTACATGTGCACCGCACTCACAAAAGAGAATGGATAAGGTCATTCATGTAAGTTCCATCTGACCAATTACTTAAGCCAATTTTATCCAGATGAAACTTGCATGAGCACTGCGGCTCACAAAAAAGGATGAATAAGGTGGTTTATGCAAGTTCCATTTAACCAATTACTTAGGTCAATTTTATTCGAATGAAATATGACGTAGTAAGTAAAATAAGGCGCGTAGCGCTGACATTATTGTAGAAATTAATGCACACCAGAAATCCAAGACGCGTAGCGCTGACATTATCAGATTCTCAGCAAAAGCATAAACAATATAAAATCAGTAAATTAAAGTTGGTATTGTTACCTGTGCCCAGCTATCCTGCAAGCCTGAACTTTTGAAAGGTTTGGGATTGAATAAAAAGAAGCAGTAATCGGTTGCGAATGAGCTTAAAGAGATAAGTGGTTGAATTTTAAAAACAAAAAGATATGCCCGAACATAACGGTATAATGATGCAGTATTTCCATTGGTACACACCTGCTGATGGTAATTTGTGGAAACAACTGGCAGAAAATGCCCAAAAACTGGCCGAAACCGGAATAACTGCCATCTGGCTCCCACCAGCCTACAAAGGTGCTGCCGGAGGGTATGATGTAGGATATGGGGTTTACGACCTTTATGACCTTGGTGAATTTGACCAGAAAGGGTCCGTTCGCACCAAATACGGAACACGCGATGAGTACCTGGCAGCAATAAAAGCAGCGCAAAAAGCAGGCATGCAGGTATATGCCGATGTTGTTTTCAATCATAAGTTAGGCGCCGACGAGGCCGAGGAATTCAAAGCCACACCCTTTAATCCCAACAACAGGAACGAAGCAACCGGCGAAATCCAAACCATAAAAGCGTGGACGCACTTTAAATTCCATGGCCGAAACAGTAAATATTCTGAACTACAATGGCATTGGTGGCATTTTAATGCTGCAGATTATAATGCCTTGGATGATAAAACAGATGCGATCTATTTGTTTGAAGGAAAATCTTTTGATGACAGTGTAGATCTGGACAAAGGGAATTTTGACTACCTGATGGGTTGTAATCTCGATTTAAATAATCCGGATGTTCAAAAAGAACTTTTCTACTGGGGTGATTGGTACCTGGAAACTACCGGCGTTGATGGTTTCCGGTTTGATGCCACCAAGCATGTGAAATCTGACTTTTTTCTTGACTGGCTCAACCATATTCGCGAAAAAAGCGACAAAGAACTTTTTTCCGTTGGAGAATACTGGTCCGGTAACAGCCAGGCTTTAGAACACTTTCTCAAAGTCACCGACGGAAATATGATGCTATTTGATGTGAAACTGCATTATAATTTTGCACGCGCCGGCAAAAAAGGTGAAAACTTTAACATGCAAACCATTTTTGACAATACCCTTGTTAAAGATCATCCTACCCTTGCTGTAACATTGGTGAGCAATCATGATACACAACCCCTGCAATCCCTTGAATCGGTTGTGGAGAGTTGGTTTAAACCATTGGCTTACGCACTGATCCTTCTGCGGAGAGATGGTTATCCGTGCGTTTTTGCAGCCGATTATTATGGGGCACACTACAAAGATAACGGCAAAGATGGACAAGAATACGAAATCTGGATGGACTCCCATCAGTGGCTGATAGATAAATTTATTGCCGCAAGGAAAAAAATTGCTTTTGGTGATCAGTACGATTATTTCGATCACCCCACTTGTGTTGGCTGGACGCGTGCAGGAAATGAAGAAGCACCCGGTGGCATGGCCGTTATACTCAGCAATGGGGATGATGGGTTAAAGCACATGGAAACAGGCTCACCTAATACAACCTATTTCGATATTACGGAACATATTAACGAAACAATCGATACAAACGATGATGGCTGGGGCGAATTTCGCTGCAAGGCAGGTTCGGTGTCGGTTTGGGTGCCAAAATAAATATAAAGTAAGTATAGGCTGAATTTGAATTACCAAACTTTATGGTTCAGATCTGTTTAAAAGTAGACTTTACCAATAAGTAGGTCGGATCGATTATGAAGAATACTGCCCGGAATGAGATTCGCTTTGTAAGTGGTAATTGGTATTGCTGGATGATTTTTGAAGGGTTACTTGTTAGGAACCCTATTGCGTATTAAAAAAACGGATTCAGCATTGCAATGCTGAATCCGTTTTTTTATGGGTGAATTGTCTATTTTAGTTAAGATAAATCGGTCCATCAGGCCCCATAGGAATTCCTATCCACAACCAGATCATCAAAACAGCAATCCATACGACGGCAAGAAATATTGTATAGGGCAGCATCGTGGAAATGATGGTGCCGATACCATAGCGTTTGTCGTACTTTTCGGCAAAGGTAACAATGAGGGCAAAGTAACTC
>JBHEOF010000020.1:36090-47551 GCA_046261715.1 Bacteroidales bacterium | reverse complement strand
TCGGTACTGATTTTAGTAAGTATTTTTCTCTATTTGCTTCCCAATGAAATAATTGTGAAATATTTAGGCGAAGATGCAGGATTAACAGGATATGTATTTGCAGCCATAGCGGGTTCAATAGCATTAATCCCTGGTTTTATTGCATACCCTTTAGCAGGTATATTGGTAAAAACCGGTGTTAGTTATCCTGTTATTGCTGTTTTTATAACAACTTTAATGATGGTTGGGATTTTGACTTTGCCCATTGAGATAAAATTTTTTAGTGTACGGGTATCTCTTATCCGCAATACACTTTACTTTTTCGGAGCTCTTACTGTCGGTTTATTAATCGGTTTATTTTATATATTATGAAACCCACATGTTTTAGCCAGACACATATAAGCATGAAAATAATTTTTTAAACATGTGCGGTTCAATACGACCATAAAAAATAAATTATCTACGTATGAAAGAAATATTAAAGAAAAACCAGATTAACTTTTTAATTATCTCGGCTTTTAGTGTATTTGTTGCAATATCATTTGTTATTGATTTTTCTACTGGTGAAAATATTTTCAAAGAGCAATTTTACAGTTTTTTTAAGGAGATGATTTTGTTTTTGCCCATTATGTTTATTCTTATCGGGCTTGGCGATGTTTGGATTAACAGGGAAAAGGTTGAAAAACATATTGGGGAAAATTCCGGTTTTAAAGGCATTATACTTGTGATATTTTTGTCAATGGCTCAGGTAGGCCCTTTGTATGGTGCTTTTCCGGTAACATATCTGCTTTGGAAAAAGGGAGCAAGCATAAGAAACATTTTTATATATATCGGGGCATTTTGTACTATTAAAATACCAATGATCACATTCGAGATAGGATTCTTAGGCTGGAAGTTCTCTCTTTTACGTACACTTTTTTCGCTGCCAGTTATCATTATAATAGGAGTTATAATGGAAAAACTATTTAAAAACAAATCCTTTGAAGTAAAACAACCGTAAATAAAAGCTAAGCACATGAAAGTTATCAAACAAAAAGTCACCGGATCGCAGGAATACGAATTTCATATGCTGGCGACAGAGATTATAACGGGGACTTGGTTGCTTAAAACAGACAAATAATTTCAATTTCAGTAAACCCAAAACATGTCAGACATACGACTCCAATACGACGGCACATTCGATGGCTTTCTGAGCCTGATCTTTTATGCCTTTGAGCATAAGCTGCAGCCGCAGGAAATATTTCCTGAGGAGCAGGCTGTGCATGAATTGTTCTCCGAAATCGTGCGCGTAGAAACTGACATAACAAAAGCCGAAAGGGTATGGAACGGGCTGATAAAGAAAACATCACAGAAAAATGCACGCATGGTGCATGTGGCATTCATGTCAGAATCGCCTAGCGTGGAAATGCTGCTCTGGCGTTATCTGCGCAAAATATTCACATCAGAACATAAAGATTTTTTTCAGAATATGCTGGATGAAGATGTTTATGAAGTGGTACAAACGGCCCGCAAGGTTAAAAAGGAAGTGCACCGTTTTCATGGCTTTGTGCGTTTCCAGCAAACGGCTGATAATATTTTCTTTGCTCCCATTGATCCTGACCATGATATTCTCCCCCTGCTCATTCCGCATTTTAAAAGCCGCTATGCCGGTCAGCAGTGGGTCCTTTATGATACGCGCAGAAAATACGGCATCTATTACGATCTGGAAAATGTTAGCGAAATTCAGATTGAAAATCCCGTTGCAGACTTTGAAAGCGGAACACTTCCGCAGAAAGTAAAAGATGAAAAGGAAGAACATTACCTGAAACTGTGGCAAAGCTATTACGACTCTATAAACATACAACAACGCAGCAACAAAAAACAAATGACACGGCTGATGCCGCGCAGGTACTGGAAGTACCTACCGGAGAAGAAGAGATAAAAATGCAAAGAAAAAATTCGAAGCACGAACCGAGCCGCAGACGAGCTCAGCGTAGCTAAACACGAAGCACGGAAATCCGAACCGAAGCAAAACCAAGCTCAGCAAAACAAAACAAGAATAAGGATTTTACCATATAAGACATATAAGAAATTGCTGAAAATCTTATATGCTTTATATGTTTGAACAACCTATAAATTAACCAACATCCCCCTGGCCCCCTTCAAAGTGGGAATTAGTCGGTATAAGCTTAATCAACAAATCACACATTACACATCACATATCACACATCACCAATAACCCAATCCCGAATCGCTAATCGCTCTCGGGATTTCGGGCATAGCCCTTAGTTTCTTAATCTTAATCTTAACCTTAACCTAAAACTTAATCTTCACAATTCCACGCATTTTTTTGTACTTTTGGCCTGTTTTAAAAAACATTTTCTCCAAATGAACATACTACTCTTAGGCTCGGGTGGGCGCGAACATGCCCTGGCATGGAAAATTGATCAGAGCCCCCTTTGCAGCAAACTTTTTATTGCACCGGGAAATGCAGGAACCCAACTCTGCGGCACCAATGTGGATATCAACATCAGTGATTTTGATGCTGTTGCAGAATTTGTTTCAGAAAATAAGGTGCAGATGGTGGTTGTCGGCCCGGAAGATCCGCTGGTAAACGGCATCACAGATTTTCTCAATGAGAACGAAAAAACCGGCAAGGTAATGGTGATCGGGCCGGGTAAGACGGGTGCCATGCTGGAAGGAAGCAAGGAGTTTGCCAAGGAGTTTATGACGAAATATAACATCCCCACCGCAGCCTATAAAAGTTTCACGGCAGAAAGCTATGAGGATGGAGTTGATTTTCTGGAGACACTGAAACCCCCTTACGTGCTGAAAGCCGACGGACTTGCAGCAGGAAAAGGTGTGGTGATCGTTAACTCCCTGGACGGAGCCATTGATACCCTGAAGCAGATGCTGAAAAACAAAGCTTTCGGCAAAGCATCAGAAAAGGTTGTTATCGAAGAATTTTTACAGGGCATTGAATTATCGGTTTTTGTAGCCACCGATGGCAAAAACTGGATCATGCTCCCCGAAGCCAAAGATTACAAGCGAATCGGAGAAGGAGATACCGGACCCAATACCGGCGGCATGGGAGCAGTTTCACCGGTACCTTTTGCCGATACTGATTTCCTTGAAAAAGTAAAAAACCGTGTAATACAACCCACAATCGACGGGCTTAACAAGGAAAACATCACTTACAAGGGGTTTATCTTTTTGGGGCTGATGAATGTAAACGGCGACCCTTACGTAATTGAATATAACGTTCGTCTGGGCGATCCGGAAACCGAAGTTGTATTACCCCGAATCAACTCCGACCTGGTGGAGATGATGCAGCACATGGCTTTGGGTACATTAAACGAATATGTTCCTGTCCTTTGTCCCGAATTTGCCGTAACCGTTATGCTCGTTTCGGGTGGTTATCCGGGAAGCTATGAAAAAGGAATAGAAATCAGCGGTCTTGATGCAGCAAAAAACAGTCATCTTTTCTTTGCAGGTGCCCGGGAAAAGGATGGAAGTATTGTTACTTCGGGTGGAAGGGTTATTGCCGTAACATCAATGCACAGCAGCATGGACAAAGCCATTGCAATGAGCATGGAGAACGCTGAAAAGATCAGTTTCGAAAATAAATTCTACAGAAAAGACATTGGTAAAGACCTGAAAAATTAAACCGGCCTTATGCTCATAGGAAAGTTCAAGGAAAAACATCCCTTCCTGTTTGTTTTGCTTCCCGTAATAGCCCTGGTGTTATGGTCAGATGCCTTTTTAATGTACAATTCAGTAGCCCTGACCACCAAAAATGCTGCACCTTTATACTACTGGATTGCTGTTTTTTTTGACCAGCACCGGTTCTGGAGTGTACTGCTGGGGTTCAGCCTGATGATCATTCAGGCTTATATGTTTAACCGGGTAATAACAGATAAAGGATTGGTTGACAGAAACTCCCAACTTCCTGCTCTTTTTTATATTGTGCTTATGAGCAACAGCTTCAGCCTGATGGGGCTACATGCCATATGGTTTGCCAACTTTTTTCTTATCATAAGTCTGGATAAAATTTTTGATGTATTTAATAAGGATGATGTATTCCTTGAAATTTTTAATGTAGGCTTTTTCATAAGCATTGCATCTTTATTTTACCTGCCATCATTATGGTTTGTATTGCTTCTGCTGGCCTCCCTCTTCATTTATTATCTTGTTAATATCCATGGAATACTTGCAGCAATTATTGGTTTTTTCACACCCTTTATGTTTCTTGCAGTGTATTACTTCTGGTTTGATAAGCTGGCTGTAAAAGTAGCAGAGTATTTTAATCAGCAAATCTTTTTTTCGGAATTCAGTTTATCTAATGTAGTACCCATTGGCTGGGCATCTATAGGAGTAATCGGTACGGTAGCCCTTGTGGCACTGGCTCGTATTTATTTGGGAGGTCTACGGGATAAGCCTGTGAGAATACGCAAGAGATTTCAGGTTCTGCTTACATATTTTATCATTGCATTGATTACTATCCCTTTTGCAGGAAAACAGGTATATCTGCATCAGGCCGTTATTATGCCGCCGCTGGCAGCTATATTGGCGCATTTCTTTCAGGAGAACAAAAAAGTTTTCTGGAATGAATTCTTTTTTACTTTGCTCATATTATTGATATTGGTAGGCAAACTGGCACGCCTGTAATGCAAATAAATTTTTATTTTTGTCTGTTTGATATGAGTTGAAGTTCTGATAAAAAACTCCACTCTGAAAACATAACCTTTGTTAAAGATCATTTTTTGAATGTAAGTTAATTAGCGTTTTAAAAGTTTGCAACATCCAAAAAAGATATTATTTCTGGTAGCACACCGTCCGGGCAGATCTCCCGGGCAAAGATTCCGCTTTGAACAATATCTTGATTATCTGAAACAAAATGACTTTGAATGCCACGTTTCCTGGCTTATTAATGAGAAGGATGATATCATTTTTTATAAGGAAGGGAGTTACCCGGCCAAAACAAAATTTCTTATAAAAAGCCTTATGCACAGGTGGAATGACCTGAAAAGGATACACGATTACGATCTGGTTTTTTTGTACCGCGAAGCACACATGTTGGGTTTCACCTGGTTTGAGAAAAAAATTAAAAAAGCCGGTATTAAAATGGTGGTAGATTTTGACGACAGTATCTGGCTGAGAGATATTTCCAGCGGAAACCGCAGACTGGCTTTTTTAAAAAGACCCTCCAAAACGGCTGAAATTATTAAATTGTGCGATGCATGTATTGTGGGCAATCAATTCCTTGCCGGTTATGCCCGACGATATAACAATAATGTATTTATTGTTCCAACAACTATCGACACCGATCTGTATATTCCCTTTGAAAACAACTCAGATAAAAAAAATATAGTAATCGGATGGACAGGTTCCTCCACTACTCTTAAACACTTTTCGCTTGCGGTTCCGGTGCTTAAAAAACTCAGGAAGAAATATGGTGAGCGTATTTCTTTTCGCATGATCAGTGATACGTTTTTTACCGGAGAGCTCGATGGCCTTGAAAAAATCAAATGGAACAAAGAAACCGAAGTGGAAGATTTATCGGCCATAGATATCGGCATTATGCCCCTGCCCGATGACGACTGGTCGAAAGGGAAATGTGGTTTCAAGGGGCTGCAATACATGGCACTGGCAAGACCTGCCGTAATGTCGCCTGTTGGGGTAAACAATGAAATTATTTCGCACGGCAAAAACGGTTTTCTGGCCGATAGCCCTGAAGAATGGGAGCAAATCCTTTCTCAACTCATTGAAGATGCTGATTTGCGAAAAAGAATTGGTGAGGCAGGCAGAAAAACCGTGGAAGAGTGTTATTCCTTTCACGCTCAAAAAGACCATTACGTGAAAATTTTTCATGACCTTAGCCATAGCTTATAATGAATACGCGACTTAAAATATCATGGGGCAGCAAAAATCTGCCTGAAGCCGGTATAGATGAATCCGGAAGGGGATGCCTGGCAGGACCGGTTTTTGCAGCTGCTGTAATCCTCCCCGAAAAGCCATCTGATGATTTGTTACACTACATGAATGATTCAAAGAAACTTTCAGAAATAAGAAGAACAACTCTGCGAAAGCAAATTGAAGATGAAGCCCTTGCCTGGGCTGTTGCCATGGCCGATAATCATGAAATTGACAAAATAAACATACTGAATGCATCTTACCTGGCTATGCATCGTGCCATTAAACAACTAAAAACCAGTCCCGGCCTGCTACTCATTGATGGAAATCGATTCAGACCCTATGAAGGCATTAGTCATCAATGCATAATTAAAGGTGATGGATTGTATTACTCCATTGCAGCAGCATCCATATTGGCCAAAACCTGGCGCGATGAATTCATGCTGGAAAAGCATAATGATTTTCCCCATTATCATTGGAATAAGAATAAGGGCTATGCTACTTTTGAGCACCGCAGAGCCATATACGATCATGGTATCAGTCCGTTACATCGTAAAAGCTTTAACAGCAGTATTCAGTTAAAGATGAAGTTCTGAAAAATAAGAAGCACGAATATCGAAGCACGAATATCGAAGCACGAAACTAATAAAGTACCACTTTCTTACTTTCCCAATAACTTAAAAACCTATCAACCAAAACAACATCCCCCTAACCCCCTTGAAAGGGGGAATTGGTCAGCATAAGCTTAATTAACACGTTAAAAATCATACAGCACTAATAACCCAATAACTTATTAACTCTATAACCTAATAACTAATTTTCCAATTTTCTCACTTTCTTACTAACCCATTAACTCAATAACTTATTAACCCAATCAACCAATCCTACCAATGCACATGCTTCCTCCTTACCGGCATGGTCATACAGCGTGCACCGCCACCACCACGGGGTAATTCACTACCATCCATAGTGATAACATACTTGTCATAGTCGCTGAGATTTACTTTTCCTTTAATAACATCCGAAGCCTTTAAAACTTCCATTCCGTTTTTATGAAGCTCTTCAAGGGTTTTGGCATTGCGGGCGTAACCAATTACTTTACCGGGTCCTACAGCAAAAAAGTTGGCACCACTGTGCCATTGTTCTCTCTCCTGAAACCAGGGATCGCCGCTGCCACCGCAAAATACCGGCTTGAGATCCATACCCAGGTTACGAAGGGCAGTAGGTAGATTTTCCTCCTCCCTGATCACTTTAACCTTACCCCCTGCCGTGTAAATATGTACTGTTTGGTATTTATTCATTTTCAAGATAACAGGGTCGTAAATCATACATTTATCCATATCGAGCATGGTAAAAACCATGTCGAGATGAATAAAAGATTCCGGAGATTCAGGCAGTTCCTGCACAACAATATGCTGGTGCTCATTTTTTTCTTTTAGCTGATCGAGAATGAAGTCAACACCTTGTGATGAGGTTCTTGGACCAATTCCCATCAAAATAATATCATGTCTTGCCACCACAATATCGCCACCCTCGATACTGATCTTCGAAGTATCCGATAAAAGGTTATGGGGATTAATGGTTTTGGTTCTGAAAAGGGGATGAAAATCAAAGATGGCTTCCATAATCAAACTTTCGCGCAGGCGCACAGGCGATTTCATTTTACCTATAAACACACTATCGTAAACAGAAATAGCAGCATCGCGGGTGTAAAAAAAGTTATGCAGTGGTCGCAGGGCATACCTTTCCTTACTCATAAAGCTGGTGAGATTTTTTACCTGATTGGGTACACCTTCTATAAGCTGCCGCGAAAGTTCTTTTTCCTCCAGCGATAAAAGGTAAGGTTTAATACAATCTGCTGTTTCATATTTACAAATCTTATCAAGCAGATTTTCTTTTACCTTTTCATTCTTCAACACATCGCTCAGAAGGTCCTTTACCTCAAAGGTTCGGGTAATTTTTTCCAGCACCCCTTTGAGTTGGTTAAACTCCTTGGCGGCCACAGAAAGATTAAGAATATCGCTGTAGAGAGCTCTTTCGGCGTTTTCGGGCGTCATGTTTTCAACCTCAGGCCCTGGTGTGTGAACGATCACACCTTCCAGTTCGCCAATTTCAGAATAAACCTGGGTGGGATACTTTTCCTGCATAGGTGATTAGTTTTAAATCCGGTACGGACCAATATCCGTTCTTCAAACAAAAACGTCTGAAAAGGGGACATTTTTTACCCTTACAAAGAAACCTTCCTTTTCGTATAAGATGCTATGAAAAGGCCTGCAAAATTAGTAATTTCCGCGGAAGAATTAAATCTTTCTATGGATCAGATTTTCGGCAAGCGTTTTAAGGTCTTCTTTCTTGTCATCCGCAACTTCTATTTTGTTAAGAAAGCCAAGAGCTTTCTTGTTATAATCTTCCATTTTACTTAATGCCAGCTCGTTAATTTTTAACTCAAGGTATACATTCTTTACTATACTTATCTTTTCTTCAGGATTATAAATGCGATTGGTAAAAGCATTGCGAAGATCTCTTAACTGGTATTCATTGGCCATTTCAAATGCCTTGATGTATAACCATGTTTTTTTATTGGCTACAATATCGCCACCGGTCTTTTTCCCAAATGTTTCTTCATCGCCGAAAATATCAAGCCAATCATCCATGATCTGAAATGCAATTCCCACATTTTCACCAAAACTATACAGCATGCCGGCTTCCAGCTCCGATGCACCTGCTATAATGGCACCGGATTTCAGACATGCTGCGGGAAGAACCGCTGTTTTAAGCCGTATCATATTGATATAATCACGCTCACTAACTTTATCAAGGGATTCAAAATTCATGTCGTACTGTTGTCCTTCACAAACTTCAATAACAGATCGGTTAAAAAGATCAATGACATTTTTAAGATGCTTCTTCGGGCTCCTTGCGATATGCTGTATGGCCATGGCAAACATTACATCACCCGAAAGGATTGCAGTATTGGCATTCCATTTCTTATATACGGATGGTTTTCCTCTGCGCAATGGTGCCTGATCCATTATATCATCGTGCATAAGAGTAAAATTGTGAAAAATCTCCATCCCAACTGCCGGACCCAACACTTCTTCAATATTTCCGTCAAACATATCACAGGCCAATAGAGCCATTAAAGGCCTTACTCTCTTTCCGCCATTACCCAGGCAGTAGTCAACCGGCAGATAAAGTTCTTTTGGTTCCTTAACCAAACTGGCAGAATCAATGTATTCATTGATCTTTAACGTGTATTCTTTAAGTTTTGATGACATAGGGTGTTTATTTTAGTTAATCATATAAACCCGTTTTTCTTAAAAAAGTTATGAAAAACATCTTTTAAGTTTTACTAGGCGGGCATAATAAATCTGGTATTTTCAAGAATTCTTTTTATTCCATACTCAATACTAACAGGTTCCTTTTCAAGTAGTCCACGCATTTTCGAGATATCCGGATAGCGTCTTTTCTTATCACCTTCGGGTAAAGGTGGCATATATTTTATTTTTGATGAAGAACCGGTAAGTTCAATTATGAGTTTTGAAAGGTCAATTATGCTTATTTCAATATCAGAACCAATATTTATTACATCATTAACATAAGCATTATCGTAAAAAGCCCGGCTGGTAGCTTCTACGTTATCGTCGATAAAGCAGAACGTGCGGGTTTGCAAACCATCGCCATAAATGGTAATGGGCTTATTTTTCAGCGCCAGTGCTATGAAGCGTGACATTACAAAATCAATACTCTGCTTTGGTCCGTAAGTGTTGAAAAAACGAAATATGGTATAATCAAGATCGAATTCCTTTTTATAAGACTTTAAGAATGCTTCTCCCACGTTTTTTACAACAGCATAGGGTATTCTTGAATTCAACGGGGTTGTTTCCTCATTTTGGGGCAAATCAACCGGTTCGCCGTAAACTTCTGAAGACGATGCAAAAAATACTCTTTTCACACCCATATTTTTCGAAAGATCAAAAATATGTTCAAGCCCTTTTATGTCGCGCAATACTTTAATAGGGTTTGCCTGTGTTTGTTGAACACCCACAAAGGCAGCGTAATGAAAAACATATTCAAAATGATTCGCAAGCATTACTTCTGCAATATCCCTGTAGTTATTGACATCGCACTTTACAAATCTCCAGTTGTCTTTTGATGTATCGGGCAGTTTTCTTAAATCGCCTGATGAGAGATCATCTACCAGAACAACAAAATTTTCAGGATCACTGATAAGTTTCCCGGCAAGACAACTACCAATAAATCCCGCACCACCGGTAATGAGTATCTTTCTTTTTTTTCCCATTGATTGAATTTAAACATTTCCAGGGTTAATAATCCGGACCAGATTCCTTTACTATTTGCAGCAGGTAATTACCGTATCCACTATTGATAAGTGGCCGTGATATCTCTTCAAGTTTCTCTTTGCCGATAAATTTTAAGCGATAAGCAATTTCTTCAATACAACCGATCTTTAAACCCTGCCGTTCTTCAATGACCTGCACAAACTGCCCTGCCTGTATAAGCGAATCAAAAGTTCCGGTATCAAGCCATGCGGTTCCGCGATTGAGGATGCCCACTTTGAGTTTTCCTTGTTCAAGATAATGCTTGTTAACATCGGTAATTTCATATTCTCCCCTTTTTGATGGTTTGATGTTTGCAGCCACATCCACAACCGAATTATCATAAAAATATAGTCCCGGAACAGCAAAATTTGATTTGGGTTTCGTAGGTTTCTCTTCAATGGAAATGGCATTCCGGTTATTATCGAATTCAACCACACCATATCGACTGGGATCCGATACATGGTAAGCGAACACGACTCCACCATCAGGGTCATTGTTTTCCTGCAGGAGTTTTTGCAGGCCGTTGCTGTAAAATATATTGTCGCCCAGGATCAGTGCAACTTTATCATCACCAATAAACTCCTTTCCAATAACAAATGCCTGGGCCAGGCCGTTGGGAACCGCTTGCTCAGCATAGCTGAATTTGCATCCTAAACGGCTGCCATCGCCCAGTAATCTCTCAAAATGGGGCAGATCATGCGGAGTAGAAATGATTAGTATTTCCCTGATACCGGCCATCATAAGCACCGATAAAGGATAATAGATCATGGGTTTATCAAAAACCGGCATAAGCTGTTTACTCATTGCCAATGTAATGGGATAAAGCCTTGTGCCTGATCCTCCCGCCAGAATGATTCCTTTCATAATTAAAAAAATTCTTTTAATAACTCATTAAACCTTCCGGTAAATGTAAAAACTTCTGCCTATATCCCTTCTCAAAGTATGATTATAAGCAAACTTACCGATCTTATGTTAGGCCGTAAAGTTAAAATAATTACAGATTATGACAAAAATTATATGGGTTGTAAAATAATTCTGATGAAAGAATTAAAGAAGAATTAATATGGTAATATGCAAATGAAAATAAAAACTTGAATAAATTGAAGAAATATTATTTGAAATCCAAAGATGAAGGGTTACAAATAAAAGAACTTGAATAGAAAAAAAACTAAAAGTAAATAATTCATTGATATCCCTTTTTTGTCGTTATCAGTAACAAGCCTTAAAACTTAAAATACATTCAGTTT
>JBHEOF010000020.1:0-36080 GCA_046261715.1 Bacteroidales bacterium | reverse complement strand
TTATTATTTACATATACATTTTCCTGCATCTCTGATCTAAAGTCTTTTATCAAAATTCTTTTATGTATCGACAAAAGAATGGATGGCATAAGATACAGGTTTGATACCAGTGCCACAAGAAGAGTAAAAGCAATCAGATAGCCCAGTGCCTGTGTGCCTCCAAATGATGAGGCAGTAAAAATGATGAATCCGAAAAACAATACTACAAAGGTATACACCATACTTACCCCGCTCTCGCGAAGGGCCGTTAATACTGCATGCTTGATATTAGAATTGTTCAAAGCCAGTTCCTGTTTAAATTTAGCCAGGAAATGAATGGAATTATCAACCGATATTCCCAGAGCTATACTAAATACCAGTATGGTTGAAGGTTTTATGGGTACACCGAGATAACCCATGAGTGCTGCTGTAAGCAATTGAGGAAATAAATTTGCAATTATCGAAATAAGGATCATTCGGGTATGATTAAACAGCAAAGCCATCAAAAGAGAAATGATGATAATTGCAAAAATTAAACTGGTAAGCAGATTTTTTACCAGGTAATCCGATCCCTTCAAAAACACAACACTGGCACCTGTCATATACACATTGGTAACTTCCGGATCAAAAATGGAATCGATAACCGGTTGGATATCATCCTGCAACTGCTGGATTTCACGTGTACCAATATTTGCCATTTGCACACTCAGGCGTGTTTTCTGCATATTGCTATCAACCAAAGAGTTAACAACAGACTTGTTCATCTCTGCGCCTGAGGGCAAATACGACATGATGAAATTTCGTTCATGGCTGTTGGGCAGCTCGTACATTTGCGGATTTCCACGATAGAATGCCTGCTTGGCAAATTTCATCACTTCAGCAATGGATAATGGTCGCGATAAGTCAGGTTGTTTGGCCAGCTCCTGCTGAAGTTCATCAATGGCAGCCAGAATACGTGGATGCATCACTCCGTTGGGTCTTTGAGTTTCAATAACAATCTCCAGTGGAAGTATACCATTGATATTTTCTTCGAAAAATTTAAGATCCTTATACATGGGATCGCGATGAGGTATATCATCTACCACACTGCCGGAAGTATGGAGTTTGCTGATGCCCCAGATCCCTGTGATAAAAAGTAAGGAGAAAATAACATACACTCTTCTTCGCTTGAACATTACTGTATTAATTACCCTTTTTATAGCATTTCTCACAAACCGGTTATCCAGATGACTTATATGCTTCAATTCTGGTGGTGCAAGATAACTGAAGAATATCGGTATGAGGAAAATTGTTAGCAGAAATACAAAAAGAATATTTATTGCTGCCACAATTCCAAACTCCACAAGGAGAGAATTTCCTGTAATGATAAAGGTGGCAAAACCTACAGCTGTGGTTGCATTGGTAAGCATTGTAGCCTTTCCTATGCGCTGCACCACTCGTACCAGTCCCTTGATTTTATTTCCATGACTTTTGTACTCCTGATGGTATTTATTCAACAGGAAAATACAGTTTTCAACACCAATAACAATAAGCAAAGGTGGTAAGATACCGGTAAGAATAGTAATTTCATAACCCATTAAAGAAACCAGACCAAGTGCCCAGATTACACTGATAATGACAATAAGTACCGAAAAGAATACTGCCTTAAAACTTCTGAAAAAAGCGAAAAGAGCCAGGGAAGCAATAATAAGAGCCAGAAAAATAAATAGTTTTAACTCACTCTCTATTTTTTCGGCAGTACGGGTTCTGATGTAGGGCAATCCACTGTAATGAATATCTATACCGGTTTCGTCTTCATAAGCTGAAGCAGTATCATAGATCTGTCTGATAAGACTTACCCGCGACTTTGTGTTAAGCAGCGAACGGTCAAGCGATACCAGCGTAAGGATGGTATTGGTTTCTGCATTAAAAAGCAGTTTATCATAAAATTTGAGCTCAAAAGCCTTTTGCATCAGGCTGTCAAGCTCATGCTGAGTTTGTGGTTTGAAAGGGAAAACGGGTTGGAAAGAAAAACTGCGCGATTCATCATCACGTATAATGTTGGGTATATTAGAAATGCTTACTACCTGCGTTACTCCTTCAATTTGGCTGAGGCTATCCATGGTACTCTGCCAGCGGTTAAAATTTTTCAGCTTAAAAAAGCGTTCGTCCTGCACTCCTACAAAAACCACATTCCCATCTTCACCAAATGTATTCCTGAACTGATCATATTGTTTAAAAACCGTATCAGACTGGGGGAGCATTTGTGCCAGCTCATACGACATTTGTACCCGGGTAGCACTCCAGGCCATGAAAAGAGTAACAGAAAAAATTCCTATAATAACTGCCAGGCGATACCTGAGTATGAACCTGACCAAGACTTCCCACATAATATAAAACAAGTTATTTCAAATTGCTGAATACTTAAATCACAGCTATTCGGAGTAATTGTATCAAAAATAAAAAGCCTTTGAAAATAAAGGCTTTTAACAGGTGGCAAAAATAAGAAATTTAAAAGATAAATGACTGTAAAATATATTAAAAATAATTTGGAAATGATTGATAATAAAACTATTTGCAATGATAAATAAGGTTTACATATTAGTTCTCTTCGGGTATTATAAAATTCATGGTAGCATCAAACTGCCATTTCCCACTCATGGGATCATGGTCATAAAAATTAAGTGTATTTTCGGAATTAAGAACTGCGATTGTTCCGGGTTCAAATGACATAACGGCCTGAGTATCGGATGGAAGAGTAAGAACGTTTCCCTCATCAAAATACCATTCGCCTTCGTCATTCAAACGGTAAATGCCTAGCTTGTTATCTGTTATGATACCTATTTCCATGGCTCCAAGCATAAGATAATCATCTATACCTGCTGGCAGAATAAAGCGTGCGGTTTCATCCCGTAACCATCTTCCTGTTTCATCGATATAATAAAAACTGAGCAACCCTTCAGTTTCTTCCAGCACGATCTGTCCCACATCCCATGGCATTCGCATGGTTGAAATGCGCTTATAGTTTTGAGGTAGCACAAACATTACTTCATCATCACGGGTCCATTGGTTCTCGGCATTGAGAAAATAGAAATACATAGTTCTCTCCTGCAATACTCCCAGGAAACCCATACCCAGCGCTAACATACCCCCGGAGTTCTCAGGTATTTCAAACTGTGAAACTTTATCAAGTATCCAGCGATGACTTTCATTGAGATAATATACAAATAATTGATCCTGACCTATTATGCCTATGGTTCCCAGACCGGTTGACATTATATGCGCTGCCTTGGGGTTATGGGCCTGTTCAAGATTAATGACCTCAGGCTGTTTTTTACAACCTGAAAAAACAAGGAACCCTGCAAGGAATACTCCCAAAATGAATTGCTTGAAAAACGACATTTGAATTGCTTTTTTTTTAAGACTTTTTTGAATTGCGTAAAGATATTAAAAGTTTTGCTAAACCTTTTTTTAAAATTAAAGAGACCGGAATTATCCGGTCTCTTTTCCCACACCCAGGTGAAAATAAATTAAAGAAAAATACAAAAACATAGAATCAGGAGAATGTCTGGTTTTATTATTTCAACTTTTGGCGTGAGGGTTTAAAAAATTAATGTATGATTGTAATTTTATGCGTTTCAACATAGCCTTTTTGTCGAAGATATAAAAGGTATACTCCAGGGCGTAAGTGGGCTATATCTATTTTCTTTCTTACCAAACCATCCGAATCCACCCGTAACACATGCACCCTGTTGCCGGTAATATCCGTTAGTTCCACATCAATGATTCCCGGCATATACATTGCATTTATCTCCAATGTAATATTATCTGATGCCGGATTGGGATAAACGGACGTAGTAAAGGGAGCTTCGTGCCCGGGTATATGGGTAAAGAGGCCAACGTAAATGGTATCGGAGCCTATGCAACCATACATATCGGTTACAAATACCCATTTCCAGCCAATTTCCGAAACCTGGTAGGTTTGCTCAGTGTGCCCGTCAAACCAGTAATAGGAGAAAAATCCGGGTCCGGCATCCAGCATAACCGTATCAGGTTCACTGGTGTAAATATCGGGTCCGAGTTCAACTGCCGGTAAACCTGCATATTCTATCTGTGCAATGAGTACGTCTGTTTCAGGAACTGCATTGGGAGTAGCCACGAAGGCAGTAAACTCATGCATGCCCGGCTGATCAAGATCGGCAAAGGAGTTAAAGGTAAAATCGCGATAGGTATTCTTTTCCCATAGCTGATCCAGAGTAAATTCTTCAGAAACTTCTGTCTGACCCTGCAAACTAAAGCCCAACTCAATAACTGATCCTGCATCAAAGTCATCATATCCTTCGTTAAGCACCCTTACAACAACAGGTTCTTCGGCAGAAAGGGTACAGTTGCTGGCCGGAGCTATTATAGAATCCATTTCAAGGTTATAAGTTACAATTGAAACACTATCAATATTTGAACAACCATTACTATCAGTAACAGTAACTGAATAGATTTCCGAGTTAAGAGCATTAACCTGGTATGAAGGTTCAACAGAACCATCCTGCCACAAGTAACTTTCAAAATCATTTCCGGGGTTCAGCATAACGCTTTGCGGGTCAGTTGTATAAATATCTTCACCCAAATAAGGCTCAGGTAGTTCATAAATATACACTATACCGTTATATGCATTATTTTCTTCTTCTTCGTCTAAGTCAAATGTAACTGTTGCAGCTACAGGGATATTACCAGGGCTATCAGGATAAACCGGTGCACCAAAAGTAAAATGCATGGTATCTTCCTTTAGGAGTGATTGGGTCATGATAAATGTTTCCTCTACCAATTCACTGCCATCATATCCGAAACTGAGTGTAAGTTCCATACCCGGAATGATTTGCGAATTACCGGTGTTTTTTATAACTACCGTAACATGATGCTCATCATCCGAAGCGCAAACCGAATCAGGTGCAATTACATTATCCAGTGCCAGGTCAAAGAGTTCGGGCAGAACAAAAGTGCCGGCATTGGCAGTACATCCAAATTCATTGGTAACATCAACCCAGTATTCGCCCCAGGTTTGCACGTCAAATGTTTCTTCAGTGCTGCCATCATGCCACAAATAGGCTTCATAGCCATATCCGGGTTCAAGGATTACGTCTTCAGGGAAATCAGTTACAATGTAAGGTGGAAGATAAATATCGGGGAAACCATGAACCGTAATGTCAAAATCAAGTGTATCATTAAGGGTATTGGCATCCTTGTATTTTTGATAAATAACAAAATCGTAAGTTTGCGGAAGCTCCATATTGATCGAAGCATTGAAATAAAACTCCAGCTCCTGACCGGCCGGCCAGCTTTGATCAAGTACAAGGATATCTTCGCTCAACACTTCACCTTCAAATTCCAGAACCAATGGAAACTCCCGGCCCACATCAAAAGTTTCAGGACCATGGTTGAACAATTTTACACCGATAGGTTCATTATCGGTGAGTTCGCAGGCTTCCTGCGGTTCAAAGATCTCTGCAATTTCAATATCATAGGTAAGAACAAAAACACTATCGGTACCCAAACACCCGTAAGGATCGGTAACCGTAACATGATACCAGTCTGACCATGTATTATCAGGTGTAAAATACTGATCTGTTGATCCATCCTGCCAAAGATACTCAGCAAATTCATCACCTGCATCAAGCGTAATCAGGTGAGGTTCGGTTGTATAAATGGTATCGCCGATATCGGGTTGCGGAAGTCCGTTATTGATAATGGTAAAATCAAGTGTATCATTGATTGGATCTGCATCCTGCCATGAATGTACTACCCTGAAATCATATTCGCCAATCTCAGAAAAGTCAAAAGTATTTGTGAATAAAATTCCGGCAGTCTCATCAGGTAAAAGGTCTTCATCAAGTGTAATTATTCCTTCATCAAACAGCATTTCTTCATAAAAGATCATTACAGGTATCTGAAGTCCGGCACCAAGAGCATCCGGCCCTGCATTGCGCAGCTGCACTTCTAACAATTCATTATCAGAAAGCTCGCAATTGCTGAGAGGTTGGCTGATGGTATATACCTCGAGATCACGGGTTATTACTTCCAGACTATCAGAAACCTGACAACCGTTGTAATCTGTAACCCATGCCGTATACAAAGCAGAGTAAGGCGAGGTAACCTGGAAGGTTTGATTTTCTGAACCATCCTGCCACAGGTAATATTCAAAACCCTCACCCGCATCCAGCAACACTGTATCGGGCGCTGTGGTATAAATATCGTCTCCCAATATAAATTCGGGATATCCGAACACGGTAACGGTTGTGCTTAAGGTATCATTAAAGTTACCGGGATTATAAAAGTCGTTATCGCCTGCAAGCATGGTATAGGCAGCAATTGTATGTACTTCTGTTGCCGAAAGATCAAATACCGAATCAAAAGTATAATCAACGGTTGTTCCGGGGTTCAGATCCTGCTCCAGGGCTAAAATTCCATATACCGGTTCATGTGTATTTACATCAATACCTACCGGTATTTCTGTACCCGATTTTACTGCATTTAATCCGAAATTCTGAACGGATACGGTAATACTTTGTGTGGTACTTAGCTCACATCCGTCTACGGGATCGACCACGGCAGCAATCCCCACATCATCAGGAGATTCGAAAAAGCTTACACGATCAAAACCGGCACCTTCCCATGTGTGTGGTTCTTCGCCAAAATCCTGTGATGCAAAAATCAGCCTGAATTTCACCCTCTCCTGTTGAGAAATGGCCGGTTCCATTACTACTCTTACCCGGTTCCATCCATCAGAATTACCATGCCAGCCATTTGGAGATCCAAAAGCGGTATTGAGCATCTGAACATCGTCATCTTCCGTAAACCAGTGCCATGCCAGTTCATCTGACATAGCTGAAAGATCCTGCCATGTTTCACCCTCGTCAAGAGAATACTGGATGCCAAGGCCATCCATATCTTCAGGTGTATGGGTATTAAGATAAAACTCCATTACAGGGGTTTCAATTTCAGTAAAATTAAAACATGGGCTTTCAAGCCATGATGCTTCCAATGAATTGTATACTCCTGCCGGATTTGTACCCCATGCTTTATTTTCAGGGATTTCATGATTGATCACATCACCCTGCATTGCTGCCCATTGCCACGAGCTGTTCTGCCCGTAACCTGTCCACAAACCATCTGAAACATTGAAATTCTGGGTATAAGGTGGGCTGATCACAGGTATTGAAAAGATGGAATGATTTAAAGTATCATTTTCTTCATACTGGTCTAATTCCCAAAAAGTTTTAACGATTATATCATCATACCTTCCGGGAACAGAAAAGTCGGCTTTTGGCCCGAAAGTGTGGGTAACAGTGCCCTCGACCATAATATCCTGGTAAAGAGTATCCATGTGCCATGTGAGTCCGCCGTCAAGTGAGAAACCAAGGGGTATAGGCTCTTCAACCGGCCATGCACCATAGTTATTTACATCTGCAATCACCGTTTCGCTATCAGTCATTCCACAACCTTCATCGGGTCCTATCCAGGCGGAAACACCCACATCGTGCGTAACAAATTCGCCCGTTACTACCAGATTATCAATATTCCAACCGCTGTAATTATTTGTAGCATCGGTGGGGCCAACCGAGAATCTGATTTTCACATCTCCTTTCCGGTTTGCTCCGTTAAGCGGATAGCTTACCTGCGACCAGGTTAAAGCACTCTCAAAGTTATTATTCTGCCAGATCTGTATCCACGACTGTCCCCCATCGGTAGAAATATGAATATTCGATTTATCTGTATACTCGGTATTTAACCAGCGATTGAAAGTAAGGGTAACATCTTTATAGTAATAACAATCCATACTGGGGGTAATAGCAACATATTCTGCTGTATCCAGGGCAGGTTCATAATCACCCGGGAAATCACCCAATCCGGTTAAATCGGCACCGAGTACTTTTTCTCCGGTATAAGCCTGTGATGCCCCGGGTTGTCCGTTTGACCCTCCAAGGCCCTGCGGAATATCACGTTCAAACTCTCCCGTGAGGATCCATCCTTTATCGGTATCAAAATCGTCATAAAAAATGGTTTGAAATATTTCACGTTCTCCCGGAGGATTTTGGTCTTCAGTCAGCTCAAAATCATCGCTCACAGTGATGCCACCGGTTGGGATATATGCATCCCCATAATTGCCATGAACTGCGTCGTCTGAGATGTCATAAGTAAGCCACAGGTAAGAATAACCCGTGGGAAGATCCAAGTTCAGAAAGTCAAAAACAACCTCGCCGTTATTGAATCCATTTGCTTCAGCCACCAGATTTGAAGTATTGAAAACCTCATCGAGCGTCCAGTAAAGTTTTACTTTTTCAATGTCAATGTCATCAGTATTTTGGGAATTGGCAATGTATTGTTGCAGAAACATATCACCGGTATTCCCGGTAATCCTAATCCGTGATCTGAGAATTGGGTTATTTTCACTACCTGTGGGCATGAAGTCATAAGAAGCCTGCTCGGTGGTAAAATTATCCATCTGCTTGGGAATGTATCCTGTTTCAACAATTTTAAATTCATCAATACAAACACCGGAACCATGCCCGCTGATACCTTCAAAAGCCAGATAGAATCTGTCTGTTTCATGGTCGGTAAGGGAGATAGATCGTTCTGTCCACAGGGGAACTTCATTATAATACTGGCGCAAGGGTATCCAGTCACCGGTATCCCCTTTTCTGTAATAAATTATGAGCCGGTCCTGACCTGTGCCCCATGCTACCTGGGCATGATAGAATGTAATCACCGGATTTATAATAAACTCAAGATCGATAGGAACCGTAATAAGCCTTGTAATATGCCCCTGACCCTGCCATTGAAACACAAGGTTTTTATCACCTACTGCAGCAGAATCGGGCTCTCCGATAATGGGTCCGGGAGCTATTTCCCCTGCACCTGTGCGGGTATTCCACTGGGCATTGAATCCGTCCGGACTGTTCAGATACTGTTGTGTCCAGCCTGAAGGCAAACCGGTTTCAAAATCTTCATGAACAACAACCGTAAATGAATCTTCATCAAGAAGATTCGTTTTTCCGGAATCCGGTTTGTTCTGTGTTACAACTTGAGAAAATGATGTATGCACTGAAAAAGTAAGCAGGAATAGCAGTGAAATGTATTGTAAATGTTTGACCATAATCTTTCTCTTGATAAATGTTTATGCAATGATAGTTTTCTTCAAGGGTAAAGATATTTACAATACTCCCGTCAGGGCTAAGCGTTTCCTTGCATTTTATATGCGCAAAATGACCGGAAGAAAACACCTGTGGAGGGGTTAAGGTTAAGGTTAAGTTTGAGGTTAAGGTTAAGTTTGAGATTGAGAGATTCGGGGATGGGTTATAAGTTTAGGGGTTGAGAAGTTTAGATGTTGAGAAATTAAGCCTATACAGGCCTATTCCCCCGGGCAGAGGGATGTTGGCCGGTTTATTGATTTATTCGTTAATGTGCTGAAGCATCGGATAATCAATATACCCCTTAAGACCGCCATGATAAAAGGTATCTTTATCCCAGGGTGTAAGTTCAGCGTCAATTCTTAGTCTTTCCACCAGATCGGGGTTGGAGATAAAGGTTTTTCCGAAGGCGATGAGATCGGCATCATTGTTTTCCAGCATACGGTTTGCACTCTCCAGGGTATGACCACCGCAGGAGATTAAATTACCGTTGTATATTTTTCGGTAAAATGGAACTATACTGGAGTCATATTGATCAAGACGGTCTTCAGAAGTCATCATTTCACTCAGGTGCAGATAGGCCAGATCGTAATCATTGAGTTTATTTATGATATACCCATAGGTTTCTTCGGGTTGAGAGTCTTCCATTCCTTTTTTGACAGATCGGGGAGAAAGTCGCAAACCAACCCTTCCTGATGGGATCTGTTTTAAGATTTCATCCAGTATCATAAATAAGAAACGGGCACGGTTTTCCACGTTGCCGCCAAATTCATCAGTACGTTTATTCGTCCCATCCATGATGAACTGATCTATCACATAGGCATGGGCGCCATGCACTTCTACACCGTCAAAACCGGCTTTTATGGCATTTTCAGCTGCCCTGGCAAAATCCTTTACCGTTTGCAGGATTTCATCCCGCGTCATGGCCCTGGATGATTCATAGGGCACCCGTCCATCAGGTGTAAGCACTTCCCCTTCAGGTGTTACCGGCGATGCTGATACCGGAGCCTTATTGCCCGGTTGTAATGATGCATGTGAAAAGGGGCCTACATGCCATAACTGCATGAATATTCTACCACCTGCACGATGCACGGTTTCCGTAACTTTTTTCCAGCCTTCCAATTGGGTTTTTGTGAAACAACCCGGACTGCCTGTATAACCGTATGCCTGGGGTGATATCTGGCTACCTTCAGAAATGATAAGTCCTGCTGAAGCCCTTTGCTGATAGTATAAAGCCGTCATATCGTCAGGAGCCAGGGCAGCATTTTCTGCCCTGCGACGGGTCATAGGAGCCATTACTATCCTGTTTGAAATTTCTGTTTTTCCTGGTCTGTAATTTTCAAATAGTCTGGAGTGCATCACAAATAAAACTTAATTCAATGGTAAATAAATTTTTTAGCATACTATAAAACGAATGTAAGCATAATTGTTTGTAAGGTTTTGAAAATTTAAGAGAATGTATTCGATTCTATTCTGATTAAATAATCACTTCTGATACCCAGCTTCCACAACCATAGAGAGATACATCCACCGGAATTTTGTTTCGAGCAGCATGGAGCTTATCGAAGCAGCAAAAGAAAAATGGAAAGCTCAGGATTTTGGAAAGATCAAATGAGAAACAGAATTTATTCCTTTACCCGAACCCAGAAAATAAACCCGGGAATTTTATGGATAGAAGCAAAACCGGTCTAATTATGAACTCTAAATGGCATACTTTAATCCAAGAACCAAACTATAAGAATTGGTCTTTATGGAGCCATCATTAACAATTTCATATTTGTTAATTTTTACTAACCCCATGTAATTTCTTAGTCCCAGATCAAGAATTAGATTGGGAGCAACCGGCATATTTACTCCGGTTATCAGTGATAAACCCGAATCAAGCCTTTTAAAGCTATTAGTATTATCTTGTAAGTGTTCCAGCATATCAGCTGTTGCTTCTGTAATATCTTTTTGGCTGATTAAGTATCCAAGGAATGTTCCGCCTCCAATAAAAAAATTAACTTTAGTATTTGTGTTATAGGTAAACATAAGAGGCATTGTCAGATAATTAAAATTTGTCTTAAAATTTTGGCTGACAAGTTCATCTTCTGAAAAAGAAAACCAGGAGTAAGTCATTTTTGCACCTTTTCTTTCAAATGCCAATCCGCTATTGAAAGAAAAATTCCGGCTTATATTGTAATCAAAAGTAATACCCGGAGAAATTACGAATCTGTTATCAAGTGTTTCGATCGTTGGGATTCCCCTGATTGATGTTATAGCCGGAGAAACCTGAAACCCAATTGCTATTTTTGACTCCTGAGAATAAATTATTGAAGAAATCAGGACTAAACCCAATATTAAGAAAATCTTTTTCATTTTGTTTAAAATTTATTTTTTGACTTACTTATTTGTATGAATATGATTTAAATGAAGAAGTAATCAATCGATTACCCCAGGCTATTTCATTGTGTTTGCACTGTCCTGGATAATTATTGCCAGCTACTCTGTAATATGATACCTCACCAATCGCTGCTCCCACAATATACCACTCGTCAAATATACACTGGTACGTAAAACTCTTCCTACATCACGTGCATAAAGGTTATTCAGGTAAAAATAAGCCGGTTGCTCCGGATCCGGAACCAGATAAGAAATAACTTCTCCCTGGTAATTGAGTACATCAAAACTTCCTGCAGGTACAGTAAAAGTTGAAGGATCATCTTTCATCTGATAGTATAATTCTGCAACAGTATCAGTATTATACGACACTTCAAAATGCTCATAAAGAATTTCGTTGAAATGATTTTCAGCAAATAAGATGGCTCCTTTTTCATTCACAAGGTAAGAAAGAGAATCTCTTACAATTCGTGAAATGCTCCATTGGGATTGTTCAGATGCAGTATTAATCGTTTCAAAAACAAAGTACTTCTCTCCCCTGATAATAGTATCGCGGGTTATGGCAACACTGTCAATGCGACTGCTTCCGTTTTCTGTACCATCGGGATGAATATAAAAGCTATTATACACCCAGTAATTTCCAACGGAGAGAGGCTGGTAATTCAAACTGATTTGGGGATCCGGTTCATCATTTTTGTCACAGGCAGCAAGAAAAATCATAGCTACTACTACTAAACTCAATCTTTTCATAATTTTTTAATTTTGGTTTAAAATAAAGATTAACAGAGAAATAGTAGTGATTTGTCATAGGCATGCATTGTAGTTATATCAGTAATATAACTTAATAAGTGCAAACTTATTGCTGTTAATTAAAAATTTAGGAATTACCGGTAAAGTGAGGTTCAATATTCTACAATGCGAGATTTTCGGAACAGTAATTTCATCGTTATCCCGGTTAGTGAAACACAGGAATAATTTCCATACCCGATTTGGAAAACTCTGCCATCGTTGCATTAAAATCGGTTGCAATCCCCAGTGCATATCCCCCACCACCTGAACCACAAAGTTTCAGCATCCATTCTCCTGAATAAATACCCTGCTGCCAAAGGGGTTTGATGCTATCAGGGATCATGGGCCGCATATTCTCCAACTGAAACAGGGATAATTGAGCCAGAAAAGTTTCAAAGAAAAAATTGTCTTTTTTCAATAAAGCTTGTAATACCTGATTATTTAATGCCATTAGCAGTTCAGCATTAAACTGCCCGGTTGATACCTGTCGTTTGTACCAGTCTACCAGGGGTTTGGTATTACCCGAACTGCCGGTGTCAACAAGAAAAACGGTATAATGAAAAGATTCTGAGAAGAGTGGCAGTTCAGGAAAGGATATTTTTTTACCTGTTCTTACCCATAAGGGTTCAGTCAGTAATGAAGTCAAAGGATCAATTCCTGACGAACTTCCGTGGAAAACAGATTCCATAAGCGCCAGTTGCTCCCTTGTGGATTGCAAAGTACTTTTGTTCAGATCTTCTTTCGATGAAAAACCTTGCGCATAGTAATAGAACAATGCCGCAACAAGGGCTCCGCTGCTACCTGCTCCATAACCCTGGGGAATATTACTATTGAAGAACATACCCCGGTTCAGATCATTTTCCAGTCTGTCAAAATCCAAAGGATATATAAACTTTGAAATTTTTTGCTGTGCTTCCAGGTAAGAAAAAAATTCTTTTAAACTGTTATTGCTTTCAATGGAAGCAGATTCAACGGGCATATTATCAGGGGGAAAATCAAAATATCCTGAAACTCTCTCAAAAGGAACGGTCAGGGCTTCACCACCTTCAATGATGCTGTATTCGCCCAGCAATAATATTTTACCAAAAAATTTCTTTTTGTCAGCAAGGTTCATATTCATCGTGAAGTTTTTCGGGTCCCTGCCCGGTATGGTCATGAATAAACTCAATATGTGGCACAGGAGAATTTTGCAAAATGCGAAGTACTTCTTCCTTTGCACTATCGGGGTAAAGCAGATGAATGTTGGCCCCTGCATCCAGCGTAAATGCCATAGGAATTCCGCCACGCTGTCGTTCTGATCTGAGATAGTGCATCCATTCTATGGTATCGCCTTTCCAAAGCATCATGCCACCTTCTGAGGCAAGCATCAGGGCATGTAAACTGAGAGCTTCATTTTCGGTGATCTTTTGAAATAGTTTCCAGTCACCTGTTTGCAAAGCTTTTATCAGTTCAGCAAAGTTTTTGTTGGCCTGCTCAACACGTCCCGGGCGCCAGGGGTGACCTTCCATGAGTGTGTGCCCATCGCGGCTGCTGATCGCTTTGGGAGTTTTATTTACTACAATGATGGTATCATTCAGATTATTAAAATCGTGGTGTATTTCAGGCAGTACCACGGCATATTCATCGGAACCATCAGGATATACTTCACTTTTCCCCCAGATTACCCATGGGCCCATAACCGAGCGTGAGGCACTGCCCGATCCCAGTCGTGATATATTGCTTTGAAGCTGCTTGTTTTCGGTATTATCATCTCTTACATGCCCATCAATGGCCGACAAACACATGGCAAGTGTACTCATACCACTGGCCGAAGATGCGATTCCGGCAGAATGGGGAAAGTTATTATGGCTTTCTATGCGCAACTGTGTGTAATTCAGCCATGAAAAAAAATAGGATATTTTTGTAAACCATCGTTGTAATTTGGCCTCAATTTCCATAGATCTTTTCCCTTCAAAAAAGACTTCCACAGAAAAATCCAATCCTTTTTTCACTTTGTATTCAACCGTAGTAAAGCTGCGGCATTTATCAAGAGTCATACTCAGCGACGGATTCATAGGAATCTGGTCACCGGGTTCTTTGCCCCAGTATTTTATTATGGCAATATTGGATGGACTACTGTAACTGATTTTTCCCTGAATACACATACTGTTCTATTTGATTTTTGGTTTTGTATTAATCACTAAAATATTCTGTTTCCAATGGTTTCCATCAGGAAAAAATTCTCCTTTCCACAAAATCTTCCCACAAATATACATGTTGATATCCTTTTTCCCGAAAATAGCCTTCAACAAAATCGGCAGGCTGCTGACTCAAAGCCATAAAAAAATCACCGCCCCAGGCCCCCAGCGATTTTATCTTTCCCGGAAAACCCTTGAACTGCTGCCCGATAGGTTGTTGTTGAATACGTGCACCTACAAGTATTTCATGCTCTTCAATAATTTTAAAAGCCTCGGGCAGTGTTGAAGCAGCCAGAAACCTGTAAATTAAGGGATTTACATCCAGCCATAATTCACGCTTATAAGAATTTTTTCCTGCAACCTTTTTTAAATGAATTGCTGTGGCCTGTTTCTTTCCGGAATAGACAAACCATGTATTTTTAAGGAAAGGAAAATCAAAAGGAATACTCCAGGATACCGGTCCGGCATGGTTGCGGCGGTAAAGCATCCAGTTTTCGGCTGTAGTGGTTGCAATATCGGCTCCCGAGCCACCCATTAACTGCTCATTTACCTTATAAGGATCAACTCCGGCAAACCTGCACAAAGATGAAATAGTGGCAGAACTGGTGCCTAGTCCCCATTCCGGAGGGAAATAATTTATAAAATGCAGACTGCCACCCGTGTTTTTCAGAAAATCAGGTTTTTGTTGCCTGATATAAAGAATAAGATCTGAAGTCCATTGCGGATTCCCAACATTTGCCTCCAGCACTTCCAGTGATTCAGCATCCAGTACAAAATCAGCAAGTACTTGTTTCTGCCATGTCCATTTCCATGCAATGCGTCCGGGCAGGTAATTTTTCACTTCCAGCAATTGACCTGTTTTCAGTGGCAGGCAAATGGCATCAGCACCGTACAAAACGGCATATTCACCCATCAATAACAATTTGCCGTGTGAAAAAAAACTTTGCATTATGATTGGATTAGTTCAACTTGCTTACAAACTCACGTACAGCACTTACACTTACCGTCTTATCTTTAAAATATTCTTCCACTGCCTGGTGGTGTTCAGGTTTTACATTAAGTGAGTTGAGAATATTCTGCAGATGCATTTTCATGTGGCCCTGTTGAATTCCTGTGGTAACAAGTGATGCCATGGCTGCAAAATTATTTGCCAGACCCACAGCTGCTGCAATCTTCATAAGGGTTTTTGCATCGGGCTCACCCAGTATTTCGAGTGTTTTTGCAGCCAGCGGATGTAGTTTGGTTAAGCCGCCAACTGTACCCAGAGCAAGAGGTATTTCTGTGGTAAGAGAAAAAACATTGTCATGAATATCCACCCTGCTAAGCGCACGATACTGACCGTCGCGCGAGGCATAAGCATGGCCGGCAGCTTCTACAGCACGAAAATCATTACCTGTAGCCAATACCACAGCATCTACACCATTATAAATTCCCTTGTTGTGGGTAATAGCCCTTCCGGTATCATGCCAGGCAATATCGGCAGCCCATTGCATGCGGCGTGCAAACTTTTCAGGATCCATATCCTTTGCCCATGTAAGTTGATTCAATGGTGTTTCCACTTTCATCTTCACCAGGCTGTCGGGTGTGTAATTGGAAAGGATAGCCATGATGATTTCCACATTTCCTTCACCTGCCTTTTCATGTATTAACCCGGGGATTAATTTACCCATTTCTTCCAGCAGTGAATTGATAAAATTGGCACCCATGCTATCCATGGTTTCGGCTTCAAGATCAATTTGATAGTAATTATAAGGTAAGCCGGGTATTTGTTTAAGATCTGCACGGGTTATTCCACCTCCCCTTTTTTCCATGTTTTGACTAAGATGTGAAACTCCTTTTCTGATCTCAGATTCAATTTCATTCCAGTTGCTTCTCAGTTTGTTTCCATTGCCGCTAAAAGTAAAATGCAGCTGGCCTTTTTTCAGGGTACTGATATGCAGGGTTTGAAAGCCGCCCCTTTGTGCCCAGAAAGATGATGCTTTGGAAGCAGCCGCAACTACTGAACTCTCTTCTATTACTACCGGAACATGAAAAAGATCACCATCAATCATTACATTGGGCACCAAACCCCACGGAAGATGATAATTGGATAAAGTATTCTCGGAAAAGCTTTCGAATTTCTTCTGAATTTTCTCATCCGACATACGGAAAGATTCCAGAAAAGCTGCGAGATCATCGGCAGACAAATATTCTGCGAGCCATTTCACCTTTTCATCGCGGCTCAACCGTGAAAAACCTTTTATGGGATTTTGTTGGTGCATCTTTGCAGAAATCAAAATTTAAACTTTTCAATCTATTCCCGAAATCCGGAGCACGAACCGAGCTGAAGGTGAGTTCAGCAGAGCTAAATCCGAATATCGGAAAATTCTTATTTTCTTATTTTCTAATTTTCTTACTAACTTATTAACTTATTAACTCAATAACCTAAAAACATCCTCCTCGCCCCGTTGACTTCGTCGAACCCTTTGGGTTTGAAAGGGGGAATAGGCCGGCATAGACCTAATTAACCCTTCAACCTATAAAACCATTATTCGTTGATCCTCAGATACGCATGTGCCATTTGCAAACCATTGATATGCGATTTTGCCCAGTCTCTGAGCGTAGAGTAACTGTCGCGTGCATGCTTAAGAAACCCTGAAGCCATACCGTAAACTGCCGGAATAGGACTGGTGCTGATAAAATAGTAACCATCAAGATAATTGCGAATACCTCCGCTGATAATAAGCATAGGAGCCTTGCATTCCTGCCCCTGTTCAATAAGTTTTTTTACATCGGTAAGCATATCTTGAGCGGTTTGCCCTACATATACCATAGGTTCAAACAACTCGTGATCGATAGATGGTCTGCGCATCATTTCAACCCGGGCAAAATTGGTACCACCAAAAGCAGCAAATTCAATACCTGCCAGGGGAAGTTTCATGAGTTCTCTGAGACTTTCGCGGCCCATACCCTGCCCCACTTCCTTCACCAGAATGGGCATATCCAGCTGCGCGACTACCTCTTTGATGATTTGCAGAGGAGGATGCTTCAACCTGTCGCCTTCGGGCTGAAACCATTCCTGAAAAGGGTTGACATGTATTACCAATCCATCGGTTCGCAAAAGATTCATCATATCTGTAACTTCATTGAGGGTGCCCTGGTCTGTCATCTGTTCCAGTTGAGCTATGCCCAGATTGGCCCAGAAGGGATATTCATCTCCGATAACATTACGCATATCAAAATCGGGAAGATGTTTTTCCGATTCAAGCAGAATTCTGCAGGAACCCAATCCCATACCCAGGCCGAACTCATTGGCAGCACTTGCAAGATTGGTATTAATATGCTGTGCTATACCACTTCCTCCGGTCATGCTGGAAATCCATAACGGAACTTTCATGGCTTTTCCTGCCAGTTTCACCTGTGGCAAATCTGGAATGGTGTGCCCCGAAAGAAGGGGTTCATAAATGAACCGGGTATCTTTCTCAATGGTTCCTGTTCGGTTTGTAAGGGCAAGGTTGATATGATCTTTCTTGCGGTCTTCCATAAATGTGCTTTTTTAGATTTGTGTTACATGTCAATGTGCCGTGAAATAACAAGTCTGAGTATTTCACTGGTTCCTTCACCAATCTGAAGGATGCGCTGGTCGCGGTAGAAACGTTCGATATCATTATCGCGCACCAGACCATAGGCACCATGAATCTGAACAGCTTCATCGGCTATTTCGCGGGCGATTTCGGATGTATATAGTTTTGCCATTGCAGCTTCCTTACCAAAAGGCAAACCGTTGTCTTTTCGCCATACTGCGTTGTAAAGCGTATTGGCAGCCAGTTCGATCTTTAATGCCATATCAGCCAGTTTAAAAGCAATTGCCTGAAAATGCTTAATGGGTTTACCAAACTGTTCACGCTGACTGGCATATTTTTGTGCCATTTCAAAAGCGCCACGGGCAAGACCCAGTCCCATAGCACCTATTGTAAGTCTGCCACTGTCAAGGGTTTCAAGCATTTGCCGGCCACCTTTTCCAAATTCACCCAGTAGATTTGCTTCGGGTACACGTACATCATCAAAAAAAAGTTTTCCGGTATCGGCACTTCGCCACATCATTTTGTTTGTAATTCTTTCTTTGATATAACCCGGAGTTGAACTTTCCACCAGAATTGTAGAAAGCTGTTTCTTCCCATCCTCTTCGCCTGTAATAGCCAGGATGGTGCCGCCAAGCGACATAGGTGATGCTGCATTTGAGATAAAAATCTTTTGGCCATTTATAACCCATTGACCGTTAACCACTTTAGCATGGGTTTCTGCACCCATGGCATCGCTTCCGGCATTGGGCTCGGTAAGGGCAAAAGCCCAGGTATTTTCGCCTGAAGTAAGACGGGGAATAAAACTTTTCTTTTGTTCTTCGGTACCAAACATATAAATAGGACCTATTCCCAGTGAGTTGTGAGCTGCAAGTGTAGCGGCCTGACTACCATCAACACGGGCTATTTCCTCAACCGCCAGAACCAGCGAGCGATAATCCCGTCCATGACCACCATATTCTTTTGGAATATTTACTCCAAAAAAGCCGGCATGACCCATGGCTTTTGTCAGTTCCACTGAAAATTGTTCTTTCTGATCCAGTTCGGCTGCAACCGGACGAACTTTCTCTTCGGCAAATTTTCGCACCTTCTGGCGAAATTCTTCATGCTCCTGCGAAAAATAAGGGCTGTTCTTCATCTTGGCTTTTTTTATTTTCTGTTTTTCCTTCAGGCTTCAAATAATATGAGCGTTTGCCCGTCGCTTACCTGATCTCCAACTTTTACACTTACTTTTGAAATTATACTGTCACCGGGTGCAAGAATGATATTTTCCATCTTCATAGATTCAAGCACCATCAGGGGTTCTCCGTTTTTCACTTTTTGTTTTTCAGAAACATTGATTCGCAAAACTTTTCCAAACAAGGATGCCTTTAAATCGGCTATTTTTATGCCACCCCCATCATCTCTTGACTTGGGCAGAGGCACAGTTTCAGGCAAAATAACGTGATATTGAAATCCGTTCATTACAAAAAAAACATCACGTTGCGAATGATTAAAAACAACGCTTTGATGAATATTGTTCCGAACAAAATTAATTTTATTGTTTCTTACTTCTATATTTTCCAGGATTGTTGTTTCATCATCTGTAGAAATAACAATGCTTTGATCTCCCCGGGGATAGTAAAAAATATTTTTTTCAATGCCGTTTATTTTTATTTTTTCGTTGCCGGCCATTCTCCATGAACCTGTTTCAGTTTTAGAGTTATATCTTTCAAGCCATAAAAACAATGCAGCAGCTTCCTGAATTTTTTCATCAGGAGTTTTCCTTACCGACCATTCTTTGAGTTTCTCAATTATAGTGTGGGTACTGATCTGATTATTAACATACACATCATCATTGGCAATTGATAACAGCAGGTCAATATTTGTTTTGATACCATGAACCATTATTTCAGAAAGAGCTTTTTGCATGCCTTCAATAGCATGATTTCTATCTTTTCCATGAAAAATTACTTTGGCAATCATTGCATCAAAACTGGGATGTACAAAACCTGATTCTTTCATTGCACTATCAATGCGCAGTCCCTTGAATTGCGGGAAGATGATTTTCTTAACAAAGCCTGCTGAAGGTCGGAATCCCATGGCCGGATCTTCGGCATACAGTCGCATTTCTACAGCATGACCATTGGGTTTAATTTCATGCTGCTTTACAGATAACTTTTTGCCTTCTGCAATGCTGAGTTGCTCATCAACAATGTCCACTCCGGTTATCATTTCTGTAGCCGGATGCTCAACCTGTATTCGCGTATTCATCTCCAGAAAGTAAAACTGCAGATTTTCATCCATGATAAATTCTACTGTTCCGGCACTTCGGTAACCTACTGTGCGGGCAAGATTTACAGCACTTTGGTGCAAATTGTCGCGTACATTGTTATTCAAAGTAATTGAAGGAGCTTCTTCAACAACTTTTTGATGGTTTCTTTGCAGGGTACATTCTCTTTCCAGAAGATGGATCACATTTCCATGATGGTCGGCAAGCACCTGAACTTCAATATGCCTGGGATTCTGAACATATTTTTCAACATATACTGTAGCATCGGCAAAATATCGTTTCGCTTGTTCTGATGCGTTCAATACGGCATCTTTGATCATTTCCGGATTATCCACCCGTATCATACCTTTACCACCGCCACCGGCAGATGCTTTCACCAATAGTGGAAATCCCAGAGAAGAGGCATTCTCAATTAAATATTCAGCAGAACCTTCAAGACGGGGCAACAATGGTATATTGGCTTCCCTTGCATATTGCGCAGCAACCATTTTACTTCCCATCTTTTCAATCACTTGGCTTTCGGGCCCGATGAAAATGATCCCTTCAACTTCACAGGCATTTGCAAAAGCTGCATTTTCCGATAAAAAACCATAGCCCGGATGGATGGCATCGGCACCGGTGGATTTTGCAATTTCTAAAATCAACGGGATATTCAGCCACGTTTGTTCAAGGCTTCCTTCCCCCAGCGGATAAGCTTCATCGGCTTCCCTTACATGCAAATCATTATTTTCAGCATCGGTATACATTGCAATACTTTGAATATGCAATTTTTTCAAGCTTCGCATAATTCGCAATGCAATTTCTCCTCTGTTGGCAATCAGTACTCTTTTAATTTTCATTCTATTTACTTGCTTTTTTTGAAAAACTTTTCGATACGCTGCGATGCTGCTTCCGATTTTCTTACTTCGGCCAACAATCGGGTTGTATGCTGATCAACAGGTTCCTGCACCCGGTTAAAAACAAGATCGTTAAGCAATTGTTTACACCGGGCTACTGCATTGGGTTCATTTTTTTTGAGATAGGAGATATATTCTTTGGTAACATCCTTCATTAGTCCTTTATCTGCAATAATATCAACCAGCTGATTTTCCTTTGCTTCATCGGCATTGAACGGCATGGCAGTTAGCATGGCATTTCGAATGAATCTTCTGCTGCTTCTTTGTAAAACATAAGGAGCAATTGTAGCGGGTATCAATCCCAGGCTAACTTCTGAAAATCTGAACTTAGCATCGGGACGGGCGATAACCAGATCAGATGCAGCAACCAGACCGATGGCACCTCCAACCACATTACCATGCACAAGAGCAATAGTAAATACCGGCATGCTGTGCCAAAGTTCAAATATCTGCTGAAGTTTTTTGTTTTGCTCCTGAAGCTGTTCAACAGTCATTTGCTGGGTAGTACGCATCCATTCAAGATCGGCACCTGCGGAAAAATCAGACCCTTTGGCTTGCAGAACTGCTAATACGGCATTTTTTTCATTGTGAAAAGAACGCAAAGCGTCGAGCATTTCATCCATGGTTTGCTCATTAATAGCATTTCTTTTCTTTTCTCTGAATAAGGTAAGAGAAAAAACCTTGTCTTTGATGCCGGTTTTTATGTTTTGGTATGGTTTCATAATGATTGGTTTTACATACTTTACGAACACATAAACTCAATTTCTTAAGTAATAAATTCGAAATCCGAAATCTTTATTTTCGTAATTTCTTTAAACCTTATAAACTCAATGAGCAAAAACATCCCCCTAACCCCCTTGAAAGGGGGAATAGGTCGGTACAATAAAAAATTTAAACCAAAATTTCCTGCTTTACTTACTTTTAATAACTTATTACCTTAAAAACTGGTCAACCTATTCCCGAATCGCTAATTGATCTCGGAATTTCCGCTTCGCTTCAATAACCTATAAACCTATAAATCAACCTTACATCCTGTAAACCCCGGGCCGGTGCTCCTTCCACTTTTTGTTTGCAGTAATCTCCAGCACAATGGATAATATTTTCCGGGTGTTGGCCGGATCAATAATACCATCATCCCATATTCTGCTGGTAGAATAAATGGCTGAGCTTTCGTAATCGTAACGTGCTTTTATTTCGTTATAAACTTCTTCATCTGTTTTCTGGTGTTTATCTGCCGGAGCTTTGTGGGCCTTTGCCTGTTTAATTTGTGTAAGTACCCTGGCTGCCTGGTCGCCTCCCATAACCCCGATTCGGGCATTGGGCCACATGAACAAAAAGCGCGGATCAAAAGCCCTTCCGGCCATGGCGTAGTTTCCAGCCCCGTAAGACCCCCCTGTAACAATGCTGATGATGGGCACTGTACTTGTAGCCACAGCATGTATCCACTTGGCACCATCGCGGGCAATTCCTTCATGCTCATATTTTTTCCCCACAATAAAACCTGTAATGTTTTGTAAAAAGATCATGGGAATTTTACGATAGTTACACAATTGTATAAAGTGGGCTGCCTTGCGGGCCGTTTCACCAAATACGACTCCATTGTTGGCAATTATTCCCACCTTGTACCCATCAATTCGTGCAAACCCGGTAATTATGGTTTTGGCATATTCAGCTTTAAATGGATAAAATTCACCTGCATCAACAATTCTTTCAATAATTGCAAAATGATCTACCGGGAGATTGCTTTTTACTTCGGCATAATTGTGAAGATCTTCTGCCGGGTAAAGAGCATCACGTGATTCAATTCTGTCAACAACCTGTTTATCGGGCATTGGAAAAGTGCCTGTTATATTGCGACAGATCTGAAGGGCATGTACATCATCATTGGCAAGGTGATCAACAACACCTGAAATTTTTGCATGCACATCACCACCACCCAGTTCTTCATCGGTAACTTCTTCACCGGTAGCGGCCTTAACAAGCGGTGGTCCGCCAATAAATATGGTTCCCTGATTTTTAACAATAATACTCTCATCGCTCATAGCGGGAATGTAAGCTCCACCGGCAGTGCAGGAACCCATTACAACAGCAATCTGGGGAATATTCATGGCTGACATGCGGGCCTGGTTGCTGAAAATACGGCCGAAATCATCACGATCAGGAAAAACCCTGGATTGCTCAGGAAGAAAAATCCCACCACTGTCCACCAGGTAAATGGCCGGAAGATGGTTATCGATAGCAATCTCCTGGGCACGTATATGCTTACGTATGGTTTCACGGATATAAGTGCCGCCCTTTACGGTAGCGTCATTGGCAATAACAACAACATAACGTCCCTGAACCCTGCCAATACCGGTTACAATTCCGGCAGCAGGAAACTGGTCATGATACTGCCCCATGGCTGCCAGTGCCGATAACTCCAGAAAGGGCGAGTCTTTATCAAGTAATGTTTCAATACGCTCACGGGCAGTAAGCTTGCCACGACTCCTGTGAAGGGCAACAGCTTTCTCGGATCCTCCTGCCAGAATACGTCTGTAACGCGTATAAAAATCTTCAAGGATATTCTGAAAATTTAACTCCCCGGTATTTTCCGGTTGGGTATTTTCATTTACACCGGATGAATTCATAGAATGTTAAAGTTTATATATGTTATCCAGTTTAACAGCATATTATATCTTTTGTTTATGCTTGCCCCTGTTAATTTAAACAAAAGGATATGAATGAATTACAAATATAAACATAATCCTGACTGAAAGCATAGTTTTAGAAAGGAAACACTATTAGTTTATAAAAAGCCCCGCAAATTGCAGGGCTTTTTTTTGATATATGAGTAATATTTAAAACTACCAGACAATTATTTTCCGGGTTATGTTCTGTTGAGAATTACTGAACCGAATGAAATACATTCCTGAATGCTCTATTTCAATTACCTTGTAACTATCAACAAAATCGTTCATAATAACGCGGCCGGTTACATCTATCAGTTGAAATGATGTAACTTCAGGTACATTTACATGCAACTTTCCCTGAGTTGGGTTAGGATAAAAAGATATTCCATTGATTTCCTGATCTTCAACATCGGAAATAACCATTACCACATTTTCAGTTACATGCTGACCGTCCAGGATTACTTGTCCTTCATAAATTGCATAGCCCTCGGCTTCTACACTAAAAGTATAGGTACCTATAAAAAGGCCAATATGGCAAATACCTTCTGTTCCTGTATTGAGCGATTGTCCTGCAATATTTATCTGGGCATTCTGAATTTCATTTTCTCCGTCGGTAACCAAAAATGTTAACAGAAATCTGTATGCCCATGTATCATTAATTACAAGATCTTCTTCCCCGAGAACAAACTGACGGTTCTGGCCTCCCTGCCATTCACCTCCATCCCATCCCGGACCGTTAAAGTATTTATATTCATAAACACCCGGATAATAGTTTCCAGATAAAGAGAAAATACCACCATCCATATGGTTCATGACCATTTCAGAATCATCACCCGGTACCATCCAGCCATTCATACTGCCACCCAGAAATACCTGATCTGTATTGATGTCAAAACCACCCAATGCCATTTCGCATGCCATATCGAGGTTAAAGGTTACCATGTATTTATCGGGCAGGTCAGGCGTATTGGTAATAGCCAGTGTGGCATGTTGGTCAGTTACTGTGGCAATATTTGTAAATGCACCGGTTTCCAGGTTATAATGACCAAAAGCAATCGCACTACCGTAGGAAATTGTATACAAAGTTTCGGAAAAAGGATCATAGGAGACATCCTGCCCAAAATTCAAATCTATACCCACGGGTCCGATTTCAGTTATTTCTGCGTTTACAGGGTTAATCCGGTATAATATATCAGTATCAAGGGCAGGGCCGTATAGGTATCCGTCATTGGCAAAGTCTATACCTATGATCATTAATTGTTCTGATTGTGAACCAATCAGGGTTAGCTCAAACGTTGACAGATTCAATGTACAAAGCTGTGGAGCTAAAGCCCCATCAAGAATCATTACATACATGATTTCATTTTCCCAATCCCAGGCAAGACCGGTAGGAGTGCCTGCCACTCCCGTCATGGTACCAAGTGAAGTATAAGCACCTTCAGGTCCAACCATGCCGATACTCATATTTTCATGAATACGATAAATATGACTACCGTTAAACTCTTCAGCCATGGGAAAACCTGTAAATGATACAGGCCCTATCGTTTCAAGGGCACCCGTATTTAAGTTGACTGATTGATATAGATTTTGTGTTGCATTTAAGGTATAAGCCGTCAAATAATCAGCAACAACACATTCAATGGTCATTTCATTGTTGGCCGGGTTGGCATCATTGGCAAGAGTGACGGTTGCCTGAAGTTCATATACCCCATCTTCGGGTTCCCATAGTGGAAAAATAACTTCCATACTCTCACCGTAACTCAGGTTACCGGGGTTCACAATGGTATGATCATAGCGCATCTCATTGATAGTGAGCTGCACACTCCAGGTTGACTGGTCAAGGGCACCCAGGTTTTCAACTGTAACCCTTGGTGATACTCCTCCTCCTGATGCAACAAAACCGGGAGTAATGGCTGTAATGGCCAGGTCATTGTCTTCAGGGTAAAATAGCCTCAGGTCATCAATAGCCCAACCGGAATATACCACTGATCCATCAGTTGGTCCCAGGAAAAATCTTACCTTGAACTGCGAATTGTTAGCGGCATGCGCAGAAACATCAAATTCCCAATACGTCCAATCAGTATCCTGGAAAGAAAGATCTGAATTTTGCCAGATCTCTACCCATATGGAACCATTAAAGACTTCTACACCCACATGGTCATAATAATTGGATTCACAACCTGAAAAACTCCAGAAACTTAACACCACAACGTTCTGCCCGGTACAGTTGATAACCGGAGATACTGCTTCAGTGCGTGTCATGCTGTTCAGATAATTTGAACCGAGCGGGCAGGCCAGAATGCCATTGTTTCCATTTTGGGTATGGTCATAGGTAGGTTGGTTGACAGCAGCGGCGATTTGCCAATGTGCGCCGAGTGTCCAACCCTGATTATAATCAAATATATCTGTCCAGATAATTCCCTTTTCAGACGTTTTGTGTGTTATCCCGGAGGATTGGAGGGGTATTCCGTTTGCCTTGTTTACGGGAGCTTTTCCCAATTCCTGTGCAAACATGCTGCCATACAAAAAAAGAATGGCCAGTAACAGTGTAATTGTTTTGTTTTCCATAGGCTTTTTTTAAAGGATGAAACAATGTTTATCCCTGCCCCTGGAAAGTTTCCCTAATCCGTGTTAAATGTAAATATATTTTCAATACAAAACTATAATATTACTCTTTCTAAGTAATTTTTTTTTCTATATAAAGCTATAATAAATGTTTTTTATGTCGAATAAATAATAATTACAAATATTTTCCTTATATTTTGTCGGATAATTTACTATATATCTCAAATACAAATCTGGATACCAGCAATTTACAAACAAAAAAACCTTATTTCAATCAAACCAGGGTAAAGATTAATTTAATAACAATCCCTGATAAAATTGAAATAAGGTTTTGGCAACCTGGATTAGCCAAGTAATTATAATTTCTTCAGTCCGTCTCTTTCCAGCATCGCATCAATGGCAGGTTCTTTACCTCTGAATTTCACATAAAGATCCATAGGATTTTCTGTGCCTCCTTTAGAAAGAATAAAGTTCCGGAATTTTTCTGCAGTGGCTTTATCAAATATTCCGTTTTCCCGGAATGCTTTGTAAGCATCCGCATCCAGCACTTCTGCCCATTTGTAGCCATAATATCCTGCTGCATACCCACCGGCAAAAATATGAGAGAAGCCGGTACTCATCATGGTACCATCAATCCAGCGGAAAAGCTGTACGGGTTGCATAGCCTGACGTTCAAATTCTTCCGGGTTCATTGTAACCGGTTGGGTAATACTATGCCAGGCCATATCGTTCAATCCAAAACTCAACTGACGCACTGCCGCATAGGCTGCATGAAAATTACGGGTTTCAATGATCTTTTCTACCAACTCATCAGGAATGGGATCACCGGTTTCGTAATGCCTGGCAAACATATCGAGAAACTCACGCTCCACGGCCCAGTTTTCCATGATCTGTGAGGGAAGTTCCACAAAATCGCGATACACGCTGGTACCCGATAAATCCACATAATTTACATCTGACATCATACCATGCAATGCATGACCAAATTCATGCAGAAAAGTGGTTACTTCATTAAAAGTAAGCAGAGAAGGTTTGGTTTCAGTGGGTTTGGAGAAATTACAAACCACAGAAACGTGAGGTCTTATATCAGTTCCGTTTTTACGATATTGTTCGCGGAAGCTGGTCATCCATGCGCCGGCACTTTTACCCGGTCGCGGAAAGAAATCAAGATAAAGCAGTGAAAGGAATCTGCCGTCTTCATCATGCACTTCATATACAGAAACATCCTTATGATAAACCGGTACATCGGTATTGGGTTTGTAAGTGAGTCCCCATAGCCTGTTTGTAAGATCAAAAACTCCCTCTTTAACCTTTTCCAACTGAAAATAGGGCCGGGTGAGTTCTTCATCGAAATCGTATTTTTCCTTCCTGAGTTTTTCGGCGTAATAGGCCCAGTCCCATGCTTCGATGGTTTGATCAAAGCCTTTTGATACGGCAAATTCCTGTACTTCGCCCAGCTCCTTTTGAGCCACAGGATGAGCGGCATTGGCCAGTTCCTTCAAAAAGTTATTTACATTTCCGGCATTTTGTGCCATGGTTTCTTCCAGCACAAAATCGGCATGTGATGGGTACCCCAGCAGATTTGCCCTTTCCAGCCTTAGATTTGCAATACGGGTAAGGATATCTGTATTATCATATTCGTTGCCCTTGTACGATCGGGTTGAGTAGGCCATTAATACCTTTTCCCTCAGATCGCGACGGTCAGAATATCTCAAAAACGGCCAGAAACTGGGTGCATCAAGGGTAATTACCCAACCTTCCAGGTCTTTGCTTTTGGCGGCCTGTGCTGCCGCATCAACCGCAGACTGTGGAAGACCTGCCAGATCTGCCTCATCTGTAATATGCAAATGCCAGCCGTTGGTTTCGGCAAGAATATTATCGCTGAATTTGAGTGAAAGCTCAGAAAGTTCACGGGAGATCTCGCGCATTTTCTGTTTTTTATCATCAGGGAGTGCAGCTCCATTGCGGGCAAAACTCTTCCAGGTTTTTTCCAGCAGCATTTCCTGTTCAGGAGAAACGTCGGTGTTTTCGCGATGTTCATAAACATACTTTACCCGTTCGAAAAGCTTCTCATTAAACAGAATATCGTTGTAATAATCCGTTATCAAGGGAGAAACTTCACGTGCAATCTGCTGCATTTGCTCGTCGGTTTCTGCACTGTTCAGATTAAAGAAAATGGCACTGACCAGCGATAACCTTTCTCCGCTTTGCGACAAAGCTTCAATGGTGTTTGAAAAATCAGGAGTATCTTCCCGGTCAGCAATCGCTTCCGTTTCTTTACGGGCCTGTTCAATGGCTGCCTTAAATGCCGGGACATAATGTTCATGTTTTACCAAATGAAACGGCGGCGTTTCATAGGGAGTTGAGAATTCATTTAACAAAGGATTTGTTTCGGTTTCTTTACATGCACTCATACTCAAAAAGATCATAAATATTGTACTTATTCTTAAAAAGTTTTTCATTGGAATTAAGTATTGGAAACAATTGAAAAGGACTAAAGTTTAAACACGCTTGATTATCAATGGATTATTAATTTTTACTGTGCTGATAATCAGGTATGCAATGTTACATCTAATTATTTTACATTTAACAAAATCCGGATTTTTTTTGCTTTGTTTCCAAAGGTATAATTACGGAAAACAATTGATCTGTAAACAGGTGATATTACCTGGAAAATATGGTTGAATTATCCAAATAATACGGATAGTATATTTAGTAATTTCGTGAGATAACAAGCGGGTTGAAATGTGGGTCAATCCAAAGGTGAGCACATCTGGCTGAAATTTAATTTATGGAATGTTAATTTACAAATCGAAACTACGTTCTTATCTTACCTGGAGAACATGTGGCATTAACCGCTATCCACATGTTCCGCGAGTTTTTTGTGCTTTAAATTATCTTTTCAAATGGATCACTGCATCAGATGTTCTAAGCCACAAAGGTAACTTTACAAAAGCCTTCATTCTATCACTTCTTTTCATTATAATTAATAGCTTACCAGTAAATGCGCAAAATTGCGTCAACAGTCCGGTTCTGGACGTTGATCTTACCGCTTCGTCCGATGCCACCTGGGAAGCCTTAAATATAACACCTGAAGACCCCTGCTGCGGTTTTGCCGATAACTACAATTGTATCGAGCTCATGATCAGCCTGCACCCGGAAGCCAACAGTGTAACCATTTCATATACCAGTGCAACGGGTAACCTTTGGTATACAATCAACTGCAGTGATCATTTCCCTTCACCACAAAACAATATTATTTCGTTATGCTTTGACGATCCGGGTCCGCATTCCGTTGTGTTTTGTCGTACGGGAGATTCGAATTACAGTTTCCAGGTTACATCCCACAACAATCCATTTGAAGTAACCCTGGATCCTTTTACTCCGGTATGTGTCGACAGTCCGGGGTTTTTCCTTACAGGCGGATTCCCTTCCGGGGGAACTTTCTATGTGAATGGTGTTCAGAACCTGGCTGGTTTTGTAATCCCTTCTGTTCTTGGTCCGGGTGATCATGAAATAATGTATGAATACATCGATCCTGCTACCGGATGTAATGGTAGCGCTGTACAAACGTTAACGGTTGTTCCATTACCTGATATTCAGTGGACGGGACAGGATTTTTGCAATGATGAAGAGTGGATGCCTTTGACCGATGCAACCCCTGCAGGGGGTTACTATACCGGTGATTTTGTTTCAGGTAATGAGTTTAATGTGGGTCTTGCACCCCCGGGAGATTATGATATCACTTACACATATATCGATCCTTACGGATGTGGATCTTCAGCAACTGCAACTGTTACCGTTCATGAACTGCCAATTGCCGATGCAGGGCCCGACCAAACAGTTGGAGCAGGCACCAGTGTAAACCTATCAGCCGCTGCAGGTGGTACCGGCACTTATTTGTATCATTGGGAACCCGCAGCCCTGTTCATTGATCCTGATGTACAAAACCCTGCAACTGTTGGGCTTACAGAATCAGAAATATTTACCCTGACAGTAACTGACCTGGCCAGCGGATGTTCATCCACAGATCAGGTGGTTGTAAATGTTACGGGAGGTGATCTGGATATCATTACCATTACAGCAACACCTTTCAGTGTTTGTCTTGGAGAATCATCTGAATTATGGGCATTGGTTTCCGGCGGTTCAGGCAACTATAACTACGAATGGTCAGCCACTCCGGCTGATCCTGGTTTGGTGCCCAATGACCCGTCGCCTGTAGTTAGCCCGGCTGTTACCACAACCTATACCCTAACTTTGCGTGACAATATTAACACTGGACTGGTGCCAGCCACTGAAAGTATCGTTGTTTTTGTAAGGCCACTTCCCAACGTAACACTTGATATTGTTTCAGAAGTTTGTGCCAACACCCCAGGCTTTTCTCTTACCGGTGGCAGCCCTGGTGGAGGAACTTACAGCATACTGAATGATGCCTATGAACTTCTTAACCTGCCTTATATTGATTTTAATGACTTTCTACCCTACGATGTGGGAGAGGGACAGTTTTATGTGCAGTATGAATATACCAACCCATTAACCGGGTGCAGCAATATAGCCATTGAATCCCTGGAAATTCTTCCCTATGTTGAAGCAGAATTTTATACTCATCAACCCAATATGTGCGAAACCCAGGTGGTAAATATTGCCAACCATTCTGTTGGAGCCACTGCAGGATATGAATGGGATTACGGAGATGGAACTACTGACAATCAGGCTCTTGACAACTTCACCTATATTTATCCGCCATTAGGTACAATGGAAGAATACACCATTGAGCTCACAGCCAGTAACACAGAAGGATGTACCGACACGCGCCAACGAAAAGTTAAGGTACATCCCACAGTAACGGCTCTTTTTGATATTGATGAAAGCGAAGGTTGCTCACCTGTTACAGTAAACTTTGAAAATCTTTCTCATGGAAATATACTTATGTATTTCTGGGATTTCGGCGACGGAACCTTCTCAATTGAAACAAACCCCGAACACACCTTTACCAATTTTACTGATTCAGATATCACCTATACAGTAACTCTTACCGTGGTATCCACCACCTTTTTCTGCATAGAAACCTACACTATGGATGTAACTGTGTATCCGTACATTGAAGCGGGCTTTACTTTAACACCCATTAATGGTTGCCACCCGCTGGAAATAGTATTTGGAAATACTTCCACCGGAGCTACAGATTATGACTGGGATTTTGGAAATGGTGATACTTCTACGGATGAAAATCCTGCCAGTCAGTTTTATAATAATACTTCGGGGTCTATTCAGGAGTTTTTTATTACACAAACAGTTAGTAACGAACATTGTACCGACCAGCAAACCCAAAGTCTGCAGGTCTTCCCCGAAGTTACAGCCAATTTTATACCATCCGATACCATTGGATGTGCTCCTCTTGAAGTTTCTTTTGATAACAAATCAAGTATAACATCTTCCGAATTCTCCTGGGATTTCGGCGACGGAGGATCATCTTCACTGGAAGATCCGGTTCATGTTTTTGACAATGACACCGATGCTACCGTTACCTATACCGTTTGGCTCAAAACAAGATCAAACAATTTCTGCAGGGATTCGGTAAGTGTTGATATTGTTGTGCACCCGCGGGTAACAGCAGAATTTGATTTCAACCCTGCTGTGGCATGTAACCCGCATGAAGTCACAATCTTTAACACATCATTTGGTGTGTCGGATTATTCCTGGGATTTTGGCAATGGAACGGGCACTGTGGATGATGCGAGCTTTACACACTATTATGAGCATGACGAGGACGATCCGGTAACCTACACCATATTTCTCGAAGTAGAAAATGAGGAAGGCTGTATTGATACACTCAGCCGGCCTATAACAATATATCCCAAGATCACCGCAGAGTTTACTCCAACAGCTACGGAGGGTTGTTCGCCACTGGAGGTTACTTTTAATAATAGTAGTATTGGCGTGGATAATCAATTGTGGGAATTCGGTGATGGAGGATCGTCAGTGCAGGAATCGCCGGTGCATATCTTTGAAAACCCGTCATATACCGACATTGCTGTTTTTGATGTATCATTATTCAATCAGTCAGAATATCTGTGTGAAGCGGAGGATTCCATAGAGATCACTGTTTACCCAAAGGTTAAGGCAGATTTTACCATTTCAGAGAATCAGGGCTGCTCACCCTTTATTCTCACCATCGAGAATTTTTCTTTGGGTGCATCCACACTCAGCTGGGAGTTCAGCGACGGAACATCATTTGTAAGCGACGATCCCATTCTCACCCATACATTTGTAAATACCACAAACGGCGTTATTACTTTTGATATTGAGCTCTTTGCGGTAAATGAATATGGATGCATTGATACCCTGGTTCGCACTGTTACAGTTTTCCCTGAGGTTCAGATCGACTATACACATGAGTTGGCCGGCTGTCATCCATTGCCGGTTCAGTTTGAGAACAATACCCAGAATGCCAGTTTCTACGACTGGACATTTGGCGACGGACTAAATAGCAGCCAGCAAAACCCGTTACATATTTACCACAATTTCAGCCACACACAGGATACAGTTTTTGATATTGAATTATTTGCCATTTCTGAGTATGGATGCTTTGCCACCGATACGTCGCAGGTACATGTATTTCCCAAGCCCGATGCATCCTTCCAGGTTGAGAACTCACCCGGCTGCTCACCTCATGAAATATGGATCTCACATTATTCAGAGGGAGCATCTGATTATTACTGGGACTTTGGCGATGGCAGCGGAACTTTCAATTATGATGATGCAAGTTTCAGCCACATGTATGATCACGAACCCGGCACCGGACCCGGTTATTTCAACATTGAACTTCTGATTGAAAATACCTTTGGATGCACCGATACACTCCTGCAACAGGCGATTGTTTACCCCAATATAACTGCAGATTTTGAGCCCGATGTAATTGAAGGTTGCCATCCGCTTACTGTTGATTTCACAAACCTTTCAAACGGTGCAACAGCCGACGTAGCTTATTTATGGGATTACGGAAACGGCAATACATCACAGAATCTGCAGCCGGTGCATTCTCATACTTTCCACAATTACAGCCACACAGATGATGCCACCTTTGAAGTAATGCTGGTAGCGTATAATGAGAATGCCTGTTCCGATACTTCCTATGTAGAAATTACCGTGCACCCGCAACCTATGGCATTCTTCAGCATTCCCAATGTACCCGAATGCGGACCTGTAGATGTGAATGTACATAACTTCTCCGTAGGAGCCGACAGTTACATTTGGGATATGGGCGATGGCGATATTTTTAACCACTCAGGTGATCATTTTACCCATACCTACACCCAGCCCGCCGGTGATGACCCGGGGATCTACACTATTAACCTTGATGTGGAAAACCTGCATGGTTGTGCGCACAGCTACTCGCAACAGATTGTAATTTACCCCGAGATCAATATCGATTTTGTTACCGATAACGAAGGTTGCCATGCCCATACTGCAGTATTTGAAAACCTTACTGTAGGCGGACATTTATATCACTGGGATTTTGGCAACGGCAACTCATCAACCAGCACCAATCCGCAGGAGACCTTCCTGAATCACAGCCATACCGATACCGAAGTGTATACTGTGTTATTGAATACGGAATCGCATTATGGCTGCACAGCCGAAACATCGCAGGAAATTATTGTAAGGCCTGCACCCAGGGCCGAATTTGGTCTGTCAGAACTCTCAGGCTGTTCGCCTTTCTCACCTGAAATTCAAAACCTTTCAATCGGAGTTGAAACCTATGACTGGGATCCGGGCGACGGTACCGACGGCACCTTTGAAGATAATTTTATTTATACATGGTACAATACGGGCGATGTGCCGGTAAATTATACCCTCAATCTGCATGTTGACAATGAGTATGGCTGTGAAGCATCAACCAGTCAGAGCATTACGGTATTTCCTGAAGTTACCGCACAGTTTACATCAGAAGGAGATATATGGGAGGGCTGCTCACCCCTTACCATCAGGTTCCTGAATGAATCACTGCTGGCCGACACATACGTATGGGACTTTTCCGACGGAGAAAATTCTACAAGCGCTAATCCTTTGCATACTTTCAGCAACGAAGAGATAGATCCCTTTGAATTCCCGGTTGAAATGATTGCCACTTCCATTTATGGATGTAAAGATACTGTGGAAAGACCCGTAACTGTTTTTCCGGCACCTGTTGCCAAATTTACTGCCTTGCCCAAAAAGCAGGTATACCCCGATGCTACTATCACGTTAACCAACTTAACCAATCCCGGCTACTGGGATTTCCACTGGGAATTCGGCGATGGCAATACTTTCGGGACTACTGACTTCGATCCCTTTACCCATACCTATATCTGGGATCCCAACGACATGAGCACCAAAACGTATGTAGTAGCTCTGTTTGCATCCAACGAGTACTGCAACGACATGATTACCCAGGAGGTAACCATTACATCTCCCGTACCAGAAGCAGATGTTGTTTCTGAAGCCGCCGGTTGCGAGCCTTTTACCGTACAGTTTTCCAACAACAGTTTATATGCCCACACTTACCAATGGGATTTTGATGATGAGGGTTATTCATCGCACCCCGAACCGGTACACACATTTATGGATCACGGCATTTACAATGTACAGCTGATCGCCATTGGCGACGGGGGAAGGGATACCATATGGCATCAAATTGAAGTAATACAAAACCCCACTGCCAGCTTTGAACTTGTATCCACACATATCCACATTCCTGAAGAACCCCTTGAGGTGATCAACCATTCCGAACTGGCCGACTTTTACATGTGGCAATTTGGCGACGGCAATACCAGCAATGCCTTTGAACCGGTGCATTATTATACTGAAACAGGTATGTATGATATCACCCTCGCCGTTACCCGCGATACCGATCCACAGTGCCATGATACGCTCACCCTGAACAATGCACTCAGGGTTGATGAAACCTGCAAGATCGTATTCCCCAATGCCTTTATGCCCAACATCTCGGGCCCCATTGGCGGAGAGTACGAAGTGGGTAATCCTTCCACCCAGATCTTCCACCCGGTGCATGAAGGCATAGATGTGTATGCTCTCGAGATCTACAACCGATGGGGCGAGCTTATTTACCGTTCCGATGATGTCAATGTGGGATGGGATGGCTACGTGCAGAGCAAACTATCCAAGATGGATGTGTACGTTTGGAAAGTTACCGGCCGCTGCACCAATGGCAAGAGTATTATTATGGCGGGGGATGTTACGTTGTACCGGTAGAAGGGAGACTGGAAACCGCAGAGTCGCAGAGTTCGCAAAGTTCGCAGTGAGATATTAAATTCTTTGCGCTCTTCGCGCCTTCGCGTCTCGGCGGTGAAAAAATAATTTCAACTCCCGAATAAAATGAATAAGATCATCACCCTTACAATCGATAAAAAAGAAATCAAAGCCCCGGAAGGAGCAAACCTCCTCCAGGTGGCCAAAGATACCGGTATTGCTATTCCGCACCTGTGCTACCACAAGAAACTCACCCCCACTGGTGCCTGCCGCCTGTGCCTGGTAAAAATAAAAGGTACCGGCCAAATGGTAGCATCCTGTGCCATCAAGGCAGAAGAAGGCATGGAAGTCACCGCCTTTGATGCAGAGCTGGAAGAAGCC
>JBHEOF010000002.1:47440-95136 GCA_046261715.1 Bacteroidales bacterium | reverse complement strand
GTTTGTCGGCATCAAGTTTACCCACCACCTTGGGACCAGGCACTGAAGGTTTTTCTTTTGGCTCGGCAGCAGGAGCTTCCTTGTCGCTCATCATGGATTTCATATCCTTGATGAAAAGTTCTTTCTCCTCGGCTTCTTCTTCCTTTTCGGCTTCCTCATCTTTTACAGGAGCTTTCTTCTCTTCTTCCTGCTTACCAGCACTCTCGCGGCGTGAAAAACTCAAACCGGTTTTTCTCACCTCATCTTTCAGGCTTTTTTCTTTCTGGAATTCTTTGGCAAGTATTTCGTAAGCTTCGGGCGATATCTTGGTATTGGGATTGGGATCTACAGATATACCTTTCTTACCCAAAAAGTCTACAATGGTAGAAATACCAATGTTGAACTCTCTGGCAAGTTTACTTAATCTTAATACTTTTGTGCCCTCTGTCATACTGAAATTCTCGTTTACTAAAAATTTTTGAAGCCTTTGAAAAATGTTTGCAAAGTTATATAATTTATTCAAATTCTGCTTTTAATATGCTTATTACTTCCCTGATGGTTTCTTCTTCCAGGTCAACTCTTTTCACAAGATCATCAATATTTAGCTGGATAATACTTTTTGCTGTATCAAGACCAACAGCCTTGAACTCATCAACGATCCACTGTTCAATTTCATCAGCGAATTCCTGGATGTCGACATCCTCGGTATCCTGATCTGTATCTCGATATACATCAATCTCGTAACCGGTAAGTGTTCCTGCAAGTTTGATGTTGAAACCACCCTTACCAATGGCCAGCGAGACCTGGTCGGGTTTCAGATAAACCTCAGCCCTTTTGGTTTCTTCATCAATATTGATGGAAGATATCTTTGCAGGACTCAAGGCTCTTGAAATATACAGACTCGGGTTTTGAGTAAAATTGATCACATCAATATTTTCATTGCGCAGCTCTCGTACAATGCCATGTATACGTGATCCTTTCATACCCACACATGCTCCAACGGGGTCGATACGGTCGTCATAAGATTCAACAGACACTTTGGCTCTTTCGCCGGGTGCCCGTACAATTTTTTTTATGGTGATCAAACCATCATGCACTTCGGGAACTTCCTGTTCAAATAACCTTTCCAGGAAATCATTAGAAGTACGTGAAAGAATGATCAGCGGATTGTTATTTTTTATTTCCACGCGGGCAACAACCGCTCTTACGGTATCTCCTTTACGGAAAAAGTCAGATGGAATCTGCTCGGTTTTGGGTAAGATAAGCTCTATGCCTTCATCGTCAATTGCAAGTAATTCTTTTTTCCATACCTGGTAAACCTCGGCAGTGATCAGGTCGCCAATACGTTCCTGATATTTCTGGTAAATACTGTCTTTTTCCAGTTCAAGGATTTTTGATGCCAGGTTCTGGCGGATGGCAAGGATCTCTCTACGGCCAAAGTCAGACATACGCACCGGTTCAGAAACCTCTTCACCGATCTCAAAATCAGGTTCAATGCGGATGGCTTCGGAATACTCAACTTCTTCATTGGCATCTTCCACAGCACCGTCTTCTACAATAACACGGTTACGCCAAACTTCAAGGTCTCCCTTGTCAATATTAACGATAATATCAAAATTATCGGCCGATCCGTATTTTTTCTGAAGCATATTGCGAAACACGTCTTCCAGGATCAGCATCATGGTAGAGCGGTCAATGTTTTTGAACTCCTTAAATTCGGAGAACGACTCAACCAAATTAATGTTTTCCATCTTAGGTATTGATTTAAAAATAAATTGTATTAATCTGTTAAATAATTACTTTTTTGCTGGTTTTTTAAAGGACACCTGCACCTTTACATCCGATACATCATTGTAAGAATATCGCTGCCTGGGCTCTTCATCTTCTTCCTGCTGTTTCTTCTTTTTCTTTTTTGATATTTCCTTTTCAGCTAAGAAGCCGGTATCATCAGCTTCAAGCAGTGTTGCCTTAATCTTTTTTCCTTCGGCATTATTAAACACAATATCTCTTCCCACATTTTTCTTAAACTGCCTGGGCAAGATAAGCGGGGTATCCACTCCCACCGAAGATACTTCAAGTTCAAAATCTTCCACATCGCGATCAAACTGCGATTCAATATAGCGGCTTATTTCTGCGCATCTGCTTATGGGCACACCCTCATCGCCATCCAGAAACACCATGATCTTGTTGCGACCCGATACTTTTACTTCCACCAGAAAGAGATCCGAATCCTTCAGGTGTTCTTCAACAATTGCTATTATTCCGGCTTTATCAATCATAAATTAATCTCTGTAACCCTTGTATTTTTTTTTGCAAAAACAGCTACACAACTTTATATCAATAAAACAGGGGACTTAAAAGGCCCCCTGTACGTTATTGCCATTGCAAATTTCGGTGCAAAGTTAATTAAAATTTGATACAATACAAAAAATGTATTGAATTTTAGGAGATTATGTAGAGTTAATGGGTTGATAAGTTTATAAGTTAAAATATTCAGATGTAATCGGTACACCCATCAACTTATAAACTTATCAACCTATCTTCTATATCCCCTGCATATACAAATTATAATAATTATCAAAGATATCACCTGATTGTTCTGCCAGTTCATCCTGATCATTGATCGTAGTAAGATGGCTAATACGCTGCATGATAGCCAGCGACTCCTGCTTATTACCTTCTACCAGGTTGGCTCGCCTTCCTCTGAATGAAAAATAGTACCTGAGATTTTGTTCTTCCAGTTCAATCATCCTTTCAAAAATTTCATTGCCTTTCTCAAATGCTCCGGCGTTGTAATAGGCTTCTGCAATGAGCATAGTGAAATAGTTATAGGGCACATTATGCTCGGGCATTACTTCCATGGCTTTATCAAGTACTTCTACAGCCTTATCAGCCTGTCCTTCCTGCACAAGTGCATTGGCCAGACGCTGGAATATATTACGGAAGTTTACCGTAAGTCTGATATTATCTTCATTAAGATAGACAGAAGGATCGTTCATATTGCCCCACTGGAACTTATTCATGATATTGTTGTACATTATTCTGGTATTGATTCTGCCGGTCAGCCCGTCTCTGTTATCAGGAGTTCTTATAGGTACCAGCCTGTATGCCATACCTTCAAGCTGGAAATATTCTTCCAGACCTATATAGGCTTCCGAACCTGTGGTAATAGCAAAATAAACCGGTCGTTCCCAGTTGTTTGTGGCCAGAAAATCCAGCATCATAAGGTTATTTTTCTGCATGCTGAAATCGGGGTATTGCCAGGTTATCTCATCCACGATCAGGTCAGCATCTTCAGGAGCTACGGTACCATTGGTAACCACTTTGGCCGAATCAACCGGTAATCTGAAATTGCGTGTGGGCACGAAATTTTCACGGGTTCTGCCAAATGCCCGTTTGTTATCATCGTTGGAAATAAAATTGATGATGCTTCTCAGATTCACATACTGGTCTTCCAGGCGCGGATCTTCCATAACATACAGTACATCTCGTGTTCCATCACGGTATTGAAGCGGATGCAGAGAGAAGGGCACCGGATCGGCGTCATAAGTTTTACGCCGCATCATACCATCGATGTACCAGTCGGTATTGAGCAGACTGAGGTTCACTATCTTTATATCGGTGCGTATTCCTTCTACTTCCTGCGCATACCAGAGTGGGAAGGTATCGTTATCGCCCATAGTAAATATAATGGCATTTGGGGCACAGGATTCAAGGTAATTGACAGCCACATCGCGTGTGGTATATCGCCCTGAACGGTCGTGGTTATTCCAGTTTTCCTTGGCCATGATAGTTGGTACCAGTAAAATACAAAGCAGAGTTGCCACCACTGCCGACAGCTTGCCTTTCAGTTTACGCTGCAGGGCATCGGCAACAGCCAATACACCTAATCCCACCCATATGGAAAACGCATAAAAAGATCCTATGTAGGAGTAATCCCGCTCCCTGGGCTGAAAGGGTGTCTGGTTAAGATAAATAATAATGGCAATACCAGTCATAAAGAACAGTAAACCCACTACCAGGGCATCATTGGGTTTTCTCGATGCCTGGAATACCAGGCCTATGATTCCCAGAATAAACGGTAAAAGAAAATACTTGCTATGGCCTGGATTACCGGTAATGCTTTCAGGCAGGTTATCCTGCGGACCGAGAAAAACCGAGTCCAGCGGTTTGATACCGCTCATCCAGTTACCTCGCGTGGGTTCTCCGTGACTCTGAATATCATTTTGCCTTCCGGCGAAGTTCCACATGAGATAGCGCATATACATATGCCCCAGCTGATAAGAGAAAAAGAACCTGAGATTCTCGGCAAAGGTGGGTTTGTTGATTACCTGGGTGCTGCCATCGCGTTGCTGCACGCGTACCGGCCTGCCATCTACCCTGCCCCAGCTTTCATAAGCCCTAGCATGTTGCGGCTGGCTGCTGTGCATACGCGGAAAGATGGTAGTAAATTCCGCGTTATAAACCGGTACAGTACCAATATTTTCGTTGGTAATAACATAGCGCCCCTGCACGGTATCTCTGCGCCAAACTGGTTTGCCATCTTCAATGCTTTCGATAGGAGCATTGTAATAAGGCCCTTGCAGTAACGGCCATGCACCATATTGCTCACGACCCAGATATGCCTTCAATGCCAGTGCATTTTTCGGTGCATTTTCGTTTATAGGCACCTGTGCATTGGAACGGATCACCAGCATCATAAAAGAGGTATATCCGATCAGGATAAAAGTAAATGCAAGGATAATGGTATTGAACAGTACCCTTTTCTTTTTATGGGTATAATACAATCCGTAAGTGATCAGTGCAATGATCAGCAGAAAATAAAAAATAGTACCTGTATGGAAAGGCAAACCCAGTGTATTCACAAAAAACTTCTCGAACCACCAGTCAATTGTGAGTACTCCCGGAATAAACACATTCTGGACAAACCATAACAAACCCACTGCCACAATACCTGTTATGATTATTCCTTTGCGGGTAGCCTCATACTTTTTAAAATAATATACGAAGACTATGGCGGGAATAGCCAGCAGGTTAAGCATGTGCACACCAATTGACAAACCGACAATAAAAGCAATTAACACCAGCCACTTCAAGGAATCAGGTTCATGTTCAGTAGCTTCCCATTTCAGGATCGACCAGAACACAAAGGAGGTAAGAAACAATGAGGTTACATACACTTCTGCTTCCACTGCCGCAAACCAGAAGGAGTCGCTGAACGTAAGGGTGAGTCCGCCTACGATTCCTGCACCCCACACGGCCCATGTTTTGGAGCTGCTGATATCGGGAATGGCATTAAGGATGCGGTGGCCCAGCATGCTGATGGTCCAGAAAAGAAACATAACAGTAAGTCCGCCTGCCACTGCCGACATGGCATTTATCCAGTATGCCACACGCGTTACATCGCCCAAAGCCAGCAACGAAAACATGCGTGCCATCATCTGGTATAGCGGTGCCCCGGGTGGGTGCGCCACCTGCAACTTGAATGAAGTGGCAAGACGTTCGCCCGCATCCCAGAAACTGGCGGTGGGCTCAACGGTCATCATAAATACGACAGCGGCTGTTAAAAACATCAGCCAGCCGATAATGTTGTTGATCGGTTTATATGATTTCAGGTCCATGGAAAAAAGGATTGGTGATCATTAGAAAAAATAGATTCTTTTTTTGGATATAAGTTTTCTGCCTGCGAAGATAAAAAGAAAAACAGCAAGTAAGCAGAGAAATTTTGAGAAGACCGTGGATCAGATTAAGGCCGGTGCAAAAAAGTTTAGAGGTTTAGTTGTTTATAGGTTAAGAGTAACAATTAAACCCTTTCAAAACCGAGCACTTTAATCCAAAACGGCTAATTCAAATATTTTTTAAATTTTTTTTTGTCCAAAAAAATATTTTCTCTACTTTTGCAGTCCGTTACGAAAAACATTGACCGATGGTGTAACGGTAGCACTACAGTTTTTGGAGCTGTCTGTCCAGGTTCGAATCCTGGTCGGTCAACATAAAATGAAACCCCCGATCTGGTTCGGGGGTTTTTTTGTTTGGGGTAAGTTTTTATACGAATCAAAAAAACAATTAGCCGATTAATGGGTTTGTAGATAAAAACCCAATCAAGAAATTTGTTTCAATGAACAACTCTAAAGAAAATGCATGGAATTTTACCAGTCTCTTCCTGTTCTTTGCATTGGTAGCCGTTACAGGCTATTTTTTGGAAGACGGTAATATTGATATAAGAAATATAAGTACAACCGATTTGATCATTCTTATCCTTGCTGTTTACAGGGTTACCCGGGTTGTGGTATTTGAGAAGATATTCAAGTACTTCAGAGATTTTGTAAAAGCCAACAGTCGCGTTTACTTCATGCGAACACTTCAATCCATCATTACCTGTCCCTGGTGCGCCGGAGTATGGATTACTCTTATTATGGTGGTGTTCTTTTTCCTGATTCCTTATGGTGTTTTGCTCGTATACATTATGGCAATATCAGGTGTAGCTTCATTCCTGGTAATGGCATCCAATTACCTGGGACTAAGTGTTTATGAGAAGGAGAATAAAAGGGGGAAAAAGCCCAAAGACACCAGGACATCTTAAGAAATAAATTTTAAGATTGGTGAATGTTGCGACCCTGCCCGGGGTCGGAAATCCAACTTTCACCGATTTTACTACAGACATTTAACCTCCCCAACGTCGTTAACGGATTTGCATACATTTCAACCACGGAATGATTGTTTGATTGTAGAAATTGACAATGATGGATATCAAAAATACGCAAAAATAACTCCAACCCTTCCCGGACGGCCGTCCGGGCCTAACAACGATTGGCCTTTTTTCGATAATAACGCACGGCCTTGCGCCAAGGTTTGAAACGGTTAAAATGACAAGCTCCCAAGGCGTTGCTGGCATGGAATTTTCAACCGGCTTGTACATTTTATTCCGGGCACGAACTTTAAGTCGTACCCGGAAGAGCCATGGTTGGCAGACAACACCTATCGTTTGTTGATAAAATCATCGTGAATGGCCCAATGATTTTTTTATCCTTTCATTTAAACTGATCAATCTTTCCTTGTTTGCTATCAGGTCGCCCAGATTGCCTTCTATGGTTATCACGTTACTTATATTGGGAAAAGACAACCGGGCCCGGGCGATTGAATTCGAAAACAAAAGGTTGAAATAATTGTATACCAGTATGATGTTCTGAATAAAATCTGTTTTAACTACTTGAAAACCTATTTTATGGGCCGTTCTTTTATTGATTATGTAAGTAGTTCCTTTAACTCTAATGTTTTGGGATTCGTTATTTTCATATTCTTCAAGCAAGTTTATCAGCCCTTCCAGGTATTGCTGAATGATAAAACTGGTTCTTTGTTTACCACTCATATTTCGGTCAATCACAAAAACATAATCAAACAAGGTTCCCCCATGAACTTTAATAACCCCATTTTTTTCTTTTTCTACAATGAATAAAGAGGAAAAGTATATAAGTCTTCCGCTTTTTTTCAACGAAGGGGTGTCAAAAAAAGGGGCAATAATGGATAGTGTAATTGGGAAAACAAATAAAACCAGCAAAAAAAATCCGCTTATAACAGAAAGCAAAAATGCCATAGCAATAATAAAAATCGCACCCAGGGCAATTAATATCTGGATTTTGACCTGCTCTTCTTTTGGTTTCTGATAGAATCTGTGGTTTAGTTCCAAATTATAAAAATTTACTCCCTGACGGGCTTCTGTTACAAATGTAAAAAAATCGATACTTGATACAAAACTGAAGTTTGCTATCCAATGCCCGGAAGGCCTTACACCATCAAAAATCATCCTATGAGTGTGTTATTGCGTCGTTGGGGTTTTGTAAGAATTAACAATTCACCCCTGAAACATGCCTGAAGTCAAAATTGAAAAATCAAGGGGCAATGGATCGGGATACTCCCTGACATTTACTCCTCAAAATAAATTTCATCCAGCCAGTTAAACCTGGCAGCGTCTTCGGCCCATTTAGGCCAGTGCTCAAACCATGCAGGTACTTTGCAATTCTTTACCCGCTCCATGGGGAAGTAAGGTTTGATATCCAGCACAGGTGTACCTGGCTCTGCATCAATGAAAGGGGTATAGATAATTCCATTTTCGGCATCAATTTCTTCGGCATAAATGGTACTTACAAGAATAGGATTGGGTCTGGCCGGTGCCCGGGTTGAAAAGATACCTACTTTGTCGGGGGCTTTTCTGAAAAGTCGGTCGGCAATAAGTGTTTTCCTGTTTTGAGCATCATCCGTAAGATGTCCCCACCACACAATTTGCAAATGGCTAAAGTCTTTTATGTGGGTCAATCCCGGTGAATACTCGTTCGTCAGTTTTATTGCTGTACGATCGTCAATGGTCGTAATCTCTCCTATTGCTATCACCTGAAATGTTTTTTCCATGTAAAACTCTTTTAAAATATACTTACGATGTATTGGGATTTACAGATACATCGCATACACCAGATTAAATATTCTGGTCGAAAATGGGACCCGATTCAATGATCCTTTTGAAATCTCTTACAAACCTTGCAGCAGGTGCGCCATCCACGATGTCGTGGTCAAAACTGAGTGTTAAGCACAGATGCTCCCTTTTTTCAAACCCTTGGCCGTTATCCACTACACGGTCAGTTATACCGCCGATAGTAATATTTAATGTATGTGTTGCGATGGGAATTCCCCATCCTGCTCCCTTGCCACCATATTTGCGGAAGTTACCATTATAGTGCCGGCCATACTCTTTTTTTTTACTTACCCCTTCTGATGATCAAAAATAAATGTTTTTCCGGTTGTTTAAAAATTCAGGCCCCAATGATTTTTCTGTCATAATTATTACCCGGTTGAGAAATCTCTGGTTTGGTATAATGATAAAGATTATTGTAACAAATTGAATTTCTCATAACGCGCGGGCAAGCTTTTATTTTGGAACAATTATCTATACATTTGTTTAATACAACATAAATATCTTGACATACAACTTAATTGAATACTTATAAAGTTACATAACAGGATTATTTCTTAACTCAGATTTGTGATTATTAAAAAAACCTCATTATGAAAAATTTAATTCCATTTGCTTTAATTTTTGTTCTGATCGGTTGCTCAAACCCGGCTGAACCATCCAAAGAAGATATTATTGCTGAGTTTATGCTGGATTTCACTGAATTTTATGAAACTTATGCACAGGCCGATATTGGGTTTATTGATTATTATGCCGATGATGTGATTACAATGGATACCCAGGGTGAAATTATTACTGGTAATGAAATGTACCGTGAAGCCTGGGCTGAGAACTTTAAGAATTATGAAATCAATCTGCTTGAATATACAGAACCCGGTATTGTGTATAGCGAGAATCAGATCGTAACATAAAATGATTATGATGAACTCTTCATCTCCAAAGAAACCGGTGATACCATCAGGGTGAAAGGAACCTGGATAGGTGTATGGCAAAAAAATTGTTGAAAAATGGGAAGTGAAAATGAATACTTTTCATTTGAAGGAATGATCTCATTTATTCTGCATAAGCATCTTATAACTTTTTCCCTCAATTTTCGTATGCATATACATAAAAACAGTTGATTTACGATGGTTTCGATAGTATTTATCGAAATGATGCAATATAAGCCACTGTATTTCATTTGTTTATGTGATAGAATAACGGAATTTATGATTCAGGTAAAATATACCCGGATCAGGCCAGGTTTAAAGTTCAGAACATGAAAAGATACAATTTATCTGTATTTTACGCTACCCGGGAGGTATGCAGAATTGCAAAAGAGGCATTTGATGGCCCCAATAAGGAATGCATTGCCCTGGGTAACGGGGATATCCTTCAAAAGATCCCTGCTGATAATACCAGCAATGTAATAGCAATTGAGCTGAATGAAAAGTACCAGGCTGAAATCAAAAATATACTGGAACAGCTTGAGGAATATGAAAATGCCGTTTGTATTACCATTGAATCAGAAAACGATACCATATACCAATACAGCCGCAATCCACTTTTCCACCGCAATATGATCAAATACCCTTTTTCGGTGCGCGAATTCTCACTCTGCATCGAACTGGGCTTTGAAAGGCAAAATCTAAAACTTCTGCAAAGGAAATCGCAATTGTTTTCCGAAGCGGTAGATCAAAGTGCCAACTCCATTATAATAACCAACCCAGCGGGTGAAATAGAATTTGTTAATCCGGCATTTGAAGAAATTACCGGTTACACATTCAATGAGGTACTAAGCAAACATACCCGTATACTAAAATCGGGCCATCACAAGCAGGAGTTTTATGAAAAAATGTGGAAGATCATTAACATGGGTGTGAAATGGGAAGGAGAAATACTTAACCGCAGAAAGAACAAAGAGCTTTTCTGGGAAGAAGTTACCATAAGCCCTATCACCGATGATGCCGGGGAAATAAGGAATTTCCTTGCCATAAAAAATGATATTTCGCAGCGCAAAAAAGCCCTGGAAGATCTTGAATATAACAGGAAACTTCTTAGAGAGATCATGAACAGGGTGCCGCAATTTATATATGTTCGCGATTCTGAAGGCCGGTATCTTCTTGCCAACAAAGCCTTTGCCGAACATCGCGGAAAAGACCCGGAAGATATTATCGGTCTTACCGAAATGGAAATTTCTACCGATAAGGGCCGTATTGAGAAGATGATTGAAGAAGACAAACTGGTATTTGAACAGGGTAAAGAAGTATCAGGCGAAGAGGTGATCTACGACCCCGTGCAAAAAAGAGACCGCCATTTTCAATACACAAAGGTTCCCTTCCAGCTGCCCGACTCAGAAACCCCTGCCCTGTTGGCAGTGTGGAACTGTGTAACAGAACAGAAAACCATTGAAAATGAATTGCGAGATGCCCGCGAGCAGTTACTCGATGCACAGGAACTGGGTGGCTTTGGCAACTGGATGGTAGACTTTGAAAATGAAAAGGCTGTATGGACCGAACAGGTTTATCACCAGTATGGGCTTGATCCCAAATCTGAAGCACCCTTTTCCGGTGAATTTTACAATTATGTGCATCCTGATGACAGGCAAAAGATCATTGACGCCATTGAAAAGGCTCGCATTAGAGGATTTGCAAAATATGAATGCAGGGCTATTAAACCCGATAACGAGATCACCTATATTGAAGCTACCGTAAAACCCATCACCAGAGATGACAAGATTACAGGCTTTTTTGGTACATCATTCGACATCACGTCACGCAAAACCCACGAAGAGGAAATCATGGCTGCCCGCAAGGAAGCCATTGCAGCGGCAAAAGCAAAATCTGACTTCCTTTCTGTAATGAGCCATGAAATACGCACACCGTTGAATGCCATCATTGTTATGGCAGATATGCTGCTAAACGAGATTGAAGATCCTGTACACAAAGAAAATATTGAAATACTGAACTTCTCGGCACGCGATCTCCTCAGTCTGGTAAATGATATTCTTGACTATTCAAAAATTGAAGCTGGGAAGCTGGAACTTGAAAACATACCGATTCATACCAAAGATTATCTGAAAAAGATCGTTAACACCAATTCTATGCGTGCCCAGGAAAAGGGTATAAAACTGGAACTGGATTACGATGAAAATATTCCTGAGGAGATTACCGGCGACCCACTCAGATTGGGTCAGATACTGAAAAACCTGATATCCAATGCCATTAAATTTACCGAAAGAGGTGGTGTAAAGTTGATAGTGAAACAGGTTAGTCGTGACGAAGAAACCAGCAAAATCTATTTTGGTATAAAAGACACAGGAATTGGAATTCAACCCGATAAAATTGATTCGCTGTTTGAGGTATTTACCCAGGCCAGCTCCGAAACTTCGCGTAAATACGGTGGTACCGGACTCGGTTTGGCAATAGTAAAAAGCTTGCTGTTTATGCACAACAGCCGCATTACGGTTGAAAGCAAGCCCGAGGGAGGCTCACTGTTCTATTTTGAAGTTGATTTCCCCTACAAAAAAACAAAACCCATTATTGAAGAAAAGGTTCCTGAGAAACTTGGCAGCCTCAGCCTGAAAGATTACAATATTATGCTTGTAGAAGACAATGTAATGAACATTATGGTTGCCAAGAAGATCTTCGACAAGTGGGATTGCAAACTTAATATTGCGGAAGATGGCTACATTGCCATGCAAAAAGCCACCAGCCATGATTTTGATATCATTCTGATGGACCTGCAAATGCCAGGCATCGATGGGTTTGAAACCACCCGCAAGCTGCGAAAGCTATCTGACTACTATTCAAAAGTGCCCATATTTGCACTTACTGCTGCAGCACCTGAAGAAGTGCGTGAAAAAGTTACCGAAGCCGGTATGAATGAAATGATAACCAAGCCGTTCAACCCAAAACAACTCTATAGCATAATTAAATCGTACCTGCCTGAACCTAAGAGCAATAAGCATACTGCACCAGCATTTGTGCCTGAAAGAAATGCACAGGCATCGGAAAACGATATCAATATCGAAATCCTGGTAAAGTTGAGTACCATGTTGCGCAAGGATAACTCAAACAAGGCCATTTCCTATATGGAAAATGTGGCCCGCGATAAATCAGAATTACTGGAACAAAGCGGTTTGGTTGAGATCATTGAAACCATCAATTCGATTATCCGCATCAACAAAAGCTACATCAATAACAAAAATATTTTGTTGCGCGAAATGATGTCGGATCTGAAGAAGTCACTGGATGCATTGAAAGTCAAATACGAGGATAAGGACTGATCAGTCAAGACCGTTCTCAACAGCAAAATTTACCAGGGCAGCGAGGTTTTTAATTTCCAGTTTTTTGAGTAGATTTTTACGGTGGTTATTTACGGTATGAAAGCTAAGATTAAACTTATCGGCAATTTCACGGGTTTTACATCCCCCTGCAAAATATCTTAGAATTTCACGCTCCCGTGGTGTTATTTTCGCAATAACATCTTTGTTCATCTCTCTGAGTTTTTCCTGCGATAACATCCTGATGTTTTTGCTGTATGTAAACTGACTTGTAAAGTCAATCGATACACCAACAACTTCAAAAACCGACTCATCTTTGGTTCGGCGGAAAATATTTGCCACCGTGCACAGCCATAAATAATTATTGTTTATGTCCCTGAACTTGAACAATGCAGTAAAGCTTGCCGATTTATTCTGTCTGAAAAAATTGCGCATCTCACGCAAAACATCCCGGTCATCAGGATGATAAACATCCAGCATCTCTTCTTCAGGAATACTTCGGGTGGATTTTTTGTATCCCAGGATCTTTTTAAATGAATCATTTACCCAAAGCATCTTGTAATTATTCAAATCAAATACAAATACAATAGCATTTAAACTGGAAAATATCTTTTCATAAAACAATATCTTTTCTTTGCTTTTCTTATATTTTTCCGGAAGGCTTTGCATATTGCTTTTTTTTATCATATTGCAGCCGGTTTTTTTGATGATTTATTTTTTTTAGCTTTCAAAAATAAATCATTTCACGATTCTTAAAAAGAAAACTATCTCTTTACACCTTATTATATACAAAACAAAATATGAGAAAAATTAGTTAGGTTTGCATCCATTATTCAAATTAATTTTGTAACATGAATCTGAAATTATTTTCTTATATAAGTTTCCCTGCCATTTTTCTGGTATTATTGATCTCATGTGGGAGTAATGGATCGGGTAACGGCGGTGATACCGCTTCCCGCTCTGCAACTTCTGATGCTGCAAAAACAAATGTTTCCATACCCGCTTTCAATACAGATTCGGCTTTTTACTTTGTTGAGAAACAGGTTTCTTTCGGTCCCCGTATTCCCAATACACCTGAGCATGAAGCTTGCGGCGACTGGCTGCATTCGTCGCTGTATCGGTTTGCCGACACTGTGTATGAGCAACCGGCAAGGGTAAGAGCCTGGGATGGTACGGTACTGAATATCCGCAACTTCATCGGAAGTTTTCAGCCCGAAAACAATCGTCGTATTCTGCTTTGCGCCCATTGGGATACCCGGCCCTGGGCCGACCATGATCCTGATCCTGCCAATCATTTTTCAACCTTCGATGGTGCCAATGACGGAGCAAGTGGCGTGGGAGTATTGCTTGAAATTGCCCGGTTGCTGAGTAAAAATCAACCCGACATCGGCATAGATATCATTTTATTTGATGCCGAAGATTATGGTCAGCATGATCAGCACCAGGGAGTTGACCGCGACACCTGGGCACTTGGATCCCAACATTGGTCGCGCACACCCCACCGCCCGGATTATAACGCCCGTTATGGGATTCTTCTGGATATGGTGGGAGCCTATAACGCTACTTTTCGCCATGAAGGCTATTCAATGCTTTATGCCCCGCATATTGTGCGCAAAGTTTGGGAGATAGCAAGAAAGGAAGGATTCGGACACTATTTTATCAATGATGAAGGCGGTCATATCATGGATGATCATTATTACATAAATACCATCCGGAATATTCCGGTAATCAACATTATTGATCAACGGCCCGACACCCCACACGGATTTTTCCCCTACTGGCATACTATTAAAGACGATATGGATGCCATTGACCCCAATACACTCCATGCGGTTGGAACTGCAGTACTGACAGTGATCTTTGAAGAGTAACACGGAAATTTGAGTATGGCAATTCGGGTCAAACAGTCCAATGCACAGTCATGCCTTTTTACGGGATCAGTAATGATTGAAACACCATATTATGGCATTCAAAGATTATTTGCCAGGTTGGCCAGCTCTGATCGTTCTCCCTTTTCCAGCTTCACATGTGCATACAGCTTATTCCCTTTAACCCTGTCAATAAGATAGGATAACCCGTTACTCTGTGCATCAAGGTACGGAGTATCGATCTGGAAGATATCACCTGTAAAAATCATTTTTGTATTCTCTCCGGCACGTGTAATGATCGTTTTGATCTCATGCGGAGTAAGGTTCTGAGCCTCATCAATAATAAAAATGATATTGGAAAGGCTACGCCCCCTTATGTAAGCCAGCGGAGAAACCACAATACGTTCATTTTCCAGGGCTTCTGTAATGTTTTTGAATTCTTTATCCTTTTCACGATATTGCGAATGGATGAATTTCAAATTATCATAAAGAGGCTCCATGTAAGGGCTCACTTTTGATGCCACATCACCGGGCAAAAAACCAATATCACGGTTGGAAAGCGGTATAATAGGCCTGGCCACGAAAAGCTGCTCAAATTCACGCCTCTGATCAAGAGCACCTGCCAGTGCAAGCAGGGTTTTCCCGGTACCTGCAATTCCCTGAAGCGTAACCAGTTTGACATCAGGATTGAGAATTGCATGCAGCGCAAATACCTGTTCGGCATTGCGAGGAGTGATCTTTTGTACAGTTCGCTTATCTATGGGTTCAATATGCTCCGTCAAGGGATTATAGAAAGCAAGAACCGAATTGCTGTGGTTTTTGATGATCAGGTATTGATTGGCTGTTAAATCCTTCAAATTAAGATCCGCCGGTTCACAAAACCCTGCATCGTAAATCTGATTAATGATCTGGGCATCGACATCGGTAATCTCCATCTTACCCGAGTACAACTCATCGACATTTTTTACCTTACCTGTTTCAAAATCTTCAGCAGCAATATTGAGCGATTTTGCTTTCAGCCTGAGGTTTATATCCTTCGAGACGAGTACAACTTTCCTGTCAGGATTCTCACGAGCCAGAAAAAGTGCCGTATTCAGTATGCGATGATCGGGTTTATCTTCTCCAAACACCAGGGTTGCATCCAACCCGTTTGGTTTGTTCATTACCACGCGTATACGCCCGCCCTTAGGGTTTTGCAGAGGTACCCATTCCTGCAGAGGCGTTACCTTAGAAAGTTTGTCGAGGATACGCGCAAATTCACGTGCCTCAAAATTTTTGGTATCATTTCCTTTTTTAAACTGATCTACCTCTTCGAGCACTGTAATGGGCACTGCAACATCATTATCTTCAAAATCAAGGATTGCTCCATGATTGTAAAGAATAACAGAAGTATCAATTACGAAGATTTTTGAGCTTGAGTGGTTTTTTCTTGTTGGTTTTGACTTTTTTTCGGATACCCCCCGTGAAGTAGATTTTTTAACGGTTGTCCTTTTTTCCATATTCGTATTAGTGTTATTAGTGTAACTGTTCAGCCAGGGCAAACTTTTTTTGGCAAAGGACTTTATACTTGTGCACAGTTTTGCTTTAATAGCAATAAGCCGCCCCGCATTGAAAAGAACGAAATAATTTTATGTAGCTGAGCGTTTAAAATTATAGAAGATTTAGGCATCACGAACATTTTACATAAAATGTTATCAACCTGTTTTTGTTAATATCTTTGATGTAATTCGATACAATAAACTGATTTTCTGTTATTTAATTGTTTTAAAAAAACAAGTGAAAGAAAATATCCTGTTTTAAAAAACTTCCTGGTTATTCAGATAATTGTGATAATTTGATCAACATAACAAGGCATTACATAAGATTCTTTCCGGTATCTGATGTATAAAAGCAATGAAAAGTTATTTAAATACAACATACTGATATTGTAAAGCTTTTTTTAAAAATATTCATATTGGTTTTTATATTTCATTTTTTTTGTATTTTAGCAGCCTGAAAAACTAAGAACAACGCGGAAAAAACACACAAAATAAGGGAGAGATGGCCGAGTGGTCGAAGGCGCACGCCTGGAAAGTGTGTATACCTCACAAGGGTATCGAGGGTTCGAATCCCTCTCTCTCCGCAAGATTTAGTAAATTAAACAATCAATTATAAATTAAACCTTTGCAATAATTAATTACAGTCAAAACAAAACCAATAGAATTTATTATGAAAAAATTATTTGTCTTTTTGACCATGGCCGGGATGCTTACTTTCGGATTCAACGCCAAAGTACAAGCTCAGGACGAACAAGAGCCTGAAACTGAAGTAACTGAAACAGATACAGTTGATGAAGAAGAAATGTCTCCCGCAGACGCAATGTTTGCCGAGGAAGAAGCTGAAGAAGAAGAAGCTGATCAAACTTTCCACTATGTATTGAAGGAAAGATTTATTGAAGGTGATGCCCGTTTTATGGGTATTGTGCTTCTTACTTTGATTATTGGTTTGGCATTGTGTATTGAAAGGATCATTTATTTGAACCTTGCAAGTACCAACACAACAAAACTACTTAACAAAGTTGAAGATGCACTTAAAAGTGGTGGCGTTGATTCAGCCAAAGAGGTTTGCAAAAACACCCGTGGCCCCGTTGCCAGTATCTTCTACCAGGCACTGGATCGATACAATGAAGGAATGGAAGTAGTTGAAAAATCAGTTGTTTCCTATGGAAGTGTACAAATGGGTCGTTTGGAAATGAACCTCACATGGATATCACTGTTTATCGCCATCGCACCTATGCTTGGATTCATGGGTACTGTAATTGGTATGATTTCAGCGTTTGACGCCATTGCACGTGCCGGAGATATCTCTCCCACTATTGTTGCAGACGGTATTAAGGTGGCACTTCTTACAACGGTATTCGGTCTTATTGTAGCAGTTATTCTTCAGATTTTCTACAACTACATTGTATCAAAGGTTGATACCATTGTAAATGGAATGGAAGATGCTACCGTAAGCTTTATGGATATCCTTATTAAGTATAACAAATAAAAAACCAGTCTTATGAATGACGCACTTATAAACATCGGTCTCATTGCTGGTTATATCCTGTTGGGACTTGCAGCATTGTTTGCCGTTGGTTTCTCAATATTCCAGCTAATATCGAATTTCAAAAAAGCCAAAGGTGCGCTCGTTGGTATGGTAATTCTATTGGTTATCTTTCTGATAGGTTATTCAATCTCAACCAGTGAAGCATATACCCAAGTGGCAATACCTGTAGGTGAAAACGCTTCCAAAATCATTGGTGGTGGTATTCATACAACCTTTATACTGATTGGCCTGGCAATACTGGCCGCAGTATTTTCCGAAGTGTACAAATTATTCAGATAAAATAAAAACTAAGGAGAACACTCTATGGCTAGAATGAATCCCGAAATAAATGCCGGCTCAATGGCAGATATTGCCTTCCTGCTCCTGGTTTTTTTCCTTGTAACTACTACAATGGATGTTGACACAGGATTAAGGAGGCTTTTACCCCCGCCCATTGACCCCAGCGCACCCGAACCGCCGCCGGTTAGGGAGCGGAATGTCCTGGTCGTTCTTGTTGATATGAACGACAGGTTGCTGGTGCGTGGTGAACCCGGTAATATTAGAACACTACGTGAAGAAACTAAAAACTTCATTACCAACCCCACCAACGATCCTGGCATGCCTGATAAGTTCATGGATGAGATCGAAAACCTGGGTGAGGTAGAAAGGTCAAGAGGTGTTGTCTCACTCCAGAACGACCGGGGTACATCTTACGAAATGTACATATCCGTTCAAAATGAACTGGCAGCAGCCTTTAATGACATACGGAACGATCTTTCCCGGGACAGATTCGGGGTAAGATTTGATCAACTCACTGATCCCGACCTCATCGATGCTATTCGAAGGGCCGTTCCGCTGGCAATCTCAGAAGCAGAACCTAAAGATATAGGAGGCAGATAATGATAAAAGGAAGATTTAAGCAAGATAGCGCACCTAAGTCGCAAAAGATCAATACAGCATCTTTACCCGACATTATTTTTATGCTCCTGTTCTTCTTCATGGTTACTACAACCATGCGTGAAACAACACTGTTTGTGAAGAACACTCTACCCTCTGCTACAGAGATTCAAAAACTGGAACGCAAATCGCTGGTGAGTTTTATATACATCGGCGCACCTCTCCAGACAAATATTTTTGGTACCGAGCCCCGTATTCAGCTTAACGATGCTTTTGGTAATGTGAATGAAATTGCAGCTTTTATTGAAGCTGAAAGACAGGCAAGACCCGAAGCCGAAAGGCCCCTGATGATCACATCATTAAAGATTGATAAAGAAACCAAAATGGGTATTGTTACTGATGTAAAACAGGAACTCAGGCTTGTTAATGCGCTGAATATTAACTACTCTACATTGCGCGGAGAAGTGAGATAAGAATCTGATTATAACTTTTCATACATGCTTAAAAAGCCCTGTAAAATTTGCAGGGCTTTTTATTTATGTTTTTCTTCAAATATGCCGATTTATTTTCTTTTAAAAATCCTCTCCCTTATGCCTATCCCTTTGGGTTGAACAGGTATACCGAAATAACCGTCTTTCGAAGTTTTGATCTCTTCAATAGTATAAAAAGCATGGGGGTTATACTGATTAATGGCATCAATAACCCTGGGAACATTTTTTCGTTTGGTTATGGTAAAAATGATTTTAACCTTTGATCCCATAGATCCTTCAGCATCAACTACCGTAACACCGAAGTTCATATCACGCAGGTGGGTAATAAGATCAGAAGTATCAGTTTTTGGAACAACTCTTATTAGAACAGTGCCAAGCGAAAGTTTTTCTTCAATAAGAATACCTATGTAATTACCCATACCAAAACCTGCTCCGTAGGCAATATATGACATAGGATTGTTAAGCTGTTTCAATACCTGTGCTACAGCAAGTAACCATATTATGACCTCAAAAAAACCCAGAATAGGAGCCAGATTCTTTAACCCCTTGGAAACGAAAATGACCCGCAATGTTCCTATGCTTTGATCCAGAATTCTGGAAAAGAAAATTAAAAGTGGTAAAATAATCCATGCCCACCAGAAAGAATCAAAAAAGGCTGCATTTCCCATCATAAAAAAAGATCATTAAATTACGATATAATCAATAATACACATATTCCTGCCGAAGGGTATAATTTCTTGACAATCCCCTGCCGTCACCATGAATAAAAACCGTTGATGATACCAATCGGTTGTTTTCATCATACATACGGCTGACTTTTCCAACAAGTTCGCCATTTCGGTTAAACTCCTCCTGGTGAATAATATTGCCCTTCCCGTCAAAAGTAAAATTTATGGTACTTTTTCGGGCTGTGGTTTCTTCTACTATCTGTACAATCCTTTTTTCAGCATCTTCTTTCATTTGTACCTTTTCAACCAGCTGTCCTGCATCATTATAGGTAAGTACCTGTTTTTGGTTTCCTGATGGATAGTATTCTATTTCTTTTTTTGATAAATCATCCACTGAACCATCATATTCTTCAACTTCAATAATATTGCCCTTGTCATCGTAACGGGTCTTTTTCTCTGATAAAACATCTCCATCAGCATCTTGCATGAGCATTTGGGTAATATGGTCACCATCCCAGGTTAGTTGTTCTATGCTTTCCAGGTCGCCATCGGGGTCGATGGTTTCCTTTTTTATAAGTTTTCCCTGATCGTCATAGTAAAAAGTAACTGTATCATAGGTTTCATCCATGTAATGATGAAATTCCCTTAAAATTTTTCCTTTATCATCAATATCCCAGGTTTTGTGCACTGCAATCATACCATCCTCTTCCTGGAGTATCTCTTCAACAAGAAATCCTGATTCATTATATTTATAGATGTACTCCTGCATCAGCTCTCCCCGGACATTGTATTGCTTTTCATTTGTCACCTTTCCATCTTCATTAAACAGGGTTTTTGAAAAAAGATATTCAAGCTCTTCCAGTTCATCATCGCTGGCTGACTTTAAAACCACATCTTTCTTAAATACAAGACTTTCTTTTATTTTCTGTTGTGACATATTATAACTTTTTTAGACTATTTTATTGTGCTGGCAAAGATAATTAAAGCAAAAATAATATATATTTACCCAATCATTTTTAAATATCAAATATTCAAAAAAAAGCAAACATTGACTTATGAACAAAAAAAGCACTTATTTATTCATGTTGTTTGCAATACCTGTTATTATGGTACAATGTAAGCAAGACCGTCCCCTCAATTATCCTGAAACAAGGATGGACGATGTAACCGATAATTATTTCGGTGAAGAAGTTGCCGATCCTTTCAGATGGCTGGAAGATGACAACTCAGAAGAAACCAAAGCCTGGGTAAAAGCTCAGAATGAAGTTACTTTCGGATACCTGGAGAAAATTCCTTTCCGCCAGGATATAAATGAAAGGCTCACATCTTTGTGGAACTACGAAAGGTATGGAACTCCATGGCGTGAGGGTGATTACTTTTTCTATTTTAAAAATGACGGAACCCAAAACCAGAGTGTTTTGTATGTACGTGAAGGTATTGATGGAGAATCGCGTGTGTTTCTTGACCCCAACGAAATGTCAGACGAAGGAATTATTTCTTTGAGCCGTTTGAGTGTTTCAAAGGACGGTAAGCATATGGCTTACAGCATTTCAAAAGGCGGATCAGACTGGAATGAGATCTTCGTAAAAGAGATTGAAACAGGAGAAATGCTGGATGACCATGTTAAGTGGGTAAAATTCAGCGGCATTTCATGGCAGGGAGATGGTTTTTATTACAGCCGGTATGATGAGCCTGCCCCCGGCGAAGAGCTCTCCGGATCCAACGAATTTCAGAAAGTGTATTATCATAAACTGGGAACACCCCAGGAGGATGACTTACTGATTTTTTATAACCCCGATCACCCCCGGCGAAACTATGGTGCAGGTACCACTGAAGATGAACGTTTTGTAATTCTCAGCGAATCGCAAAGCACAAGTGGTAATGCCATATACATAAAAGATAATATTCAACCCAACGGCGATTTCAAAAAAATTATTGACGGTTTCGACTTTACCAACAGTGTTATTGACCATGTAAACGGAAGGCTGCTGGTGCTTACCAACCATTCGGCACCACGTTACAGGCTGGTATCTATTGATCCGAAAAGACCCGATCCATCTGCATGGGAAGAGATTATCCCCGAGAATGAAAATGTGCTCAGATCGGTAAGCCTGATAGGAGGTAAAATTATAAGCGTTTATCTTGTGGATGCCCATAGCAAAGCTTATATCCATGAGATTAACGGAACACAGGTTGCAGAAATAGATTTTCCTGTTCCTGGCACAGTAGGCGGCTTCAGTGGTAAAAAGGATAACAATATGGCTTTTTTTAGTTTCACTTCATTTACTTATCCGTCAACAATTTTCAGGTTCGATATTGCAGAAAATGAATATGAACCTTTCTTTACATCGAATGTGGACTTTCAGCCTGAAGAATATGAAACAAAACAGGTATTTTACAACAGTAAAGACGGTACACATGTACCCATGTTCATTGTGCATAAAAAAGGAATTGAATTAAATGGTGATAACCCTACCCTGCTTTACGGTTATGGTGGATTTAATGCAAGCCTGACTCCCAATTTCAGCATATCACGATTGATCCTGCTTGAAAATAACGGTATTTATGCCATGGCAAATATCAGGGGGGGTGGCGAATATGGTCGTGAATGGCACGAAGCAGGAAAGCAACTGAACCGGCAAAATGTGTTTGATGATTTCATTGCTGCTGCCGAATATCTTATTGATCAGGGATATACCAGTTCAGAAAAACTGGCCATACAAGGGGGTTCAAATGGCGGACTGCTGGTGGGTGCTGCCATGACACAACGCCCCGATCTGTTTAAAGTAGCCCTGCCGGCGGTAGGTGTAATGGATATGCTGCGTTATCATCTGTTCACAATCGGATGGGCGTGGGCCGATGACTACGGCACCAGCGATGAAGAAGAACATTTCGATAATCTTTACTCATATTCGCCACTACATAATATTAGCGAAGGAGTATATTACCCCGCAACACTGGTTACTACTGCCGATCATGACGACAGGGTAGTACCGGCACACAGCTTTAAATTTATTTCAGAACTGCAACGCAAACATGAAGGAGAAAATCCTGTCCTTATCAGGGTAGATGTAGATGCAGGCCATGGAGCAGGAAAACCCATGTCGAAGATCATTGAAGAGCAAACTGATATTTGGTCGTTTGTTTTTTATAACATGCAGGTTACTCCTGAATATTAGATTTTCTTTAAGGCTCAAAAACAAAAGGAGGATGTCTGAAAAATCATGACATCCTCCTGCTTTTTTTTATAATTAATCTGCTTTGATTACCGCACTATGGTCATCTCCTTAATGAGATGATTTGCACCGGCAAATTTTTCAATAACAAAAAGGATGTAACGTGCATCTACGTTAATGCATCGCTGTGTTTCATCCTCAAAAAGAATATCACCGCTCATAGCTTCCCAGTTACCATCAAAAGCAAGCCCGATAAGGTTTCCCTCTCCGTCGAGCACAGGACTCCCTGAGTTACCACCGGTAATATCGTTATTGGAAATAAAGTTTACGATCATTGTATTGTCTGTTCCATACTCTCCAAAATCCTTGTCTCCGATAAGTTCAACCAGTTCATCGTGTACCACAAATTCATGATGATCAGGATCTTTCTTCTCAATGATACCTTTAACGGTAGTAACATAATCATAGTAAACAGCATCGGCAGGTTGATAACCACCCACCGAACCATAGGTAAACCGCATGGTACTGTTGGCATCGGGATAAAACAATCCTTCGGGGTCCATCTCCCTGAGTCCTCGTATGAAATACCGGTTGGCATTGGCAAGCATATCATCATATTGTGCCATTTGTTGCTGAATGCCGTTATGATTTTCAAACATTTCAGTTGCCATACGGTACACCCAGTCGCGCTGAAGCGCTTTTAAGGATGGTTTGGCAAGAAAATTCTTCAGATTATCTGCATTGGCAAATATAGACTTGTTGTAAACATCCCGGGCAAACTTTTCATAATCTCCTTTGAAGCGTTTTTCAACTTCATTCATGATTTCGGGCCTTAGCTGAACAGGTACTTCACGGTTATAGATTTGCATCATGGCAGCCCACAATCTTCTGTCGACATTTTCATCATAGTTACGGTATAATCTTTCAACAAAAGCCTGCAGCTTTTCAATTTCTTCCTGAACTTCCTGTTGCTCAGCATCTTCATTCAGCAATCTTTCAAGGGTTCTGTAGCTGAGAGAATTGCGTATTACATCGGGCCCGGTTAAAACGGCTTCAAAGAAAATGTAATTGTGTGAATGGAAACTTTCATAACCATTATAGGCATCTTCAAACATGGTTAATACATTACCATAGGTTTCTTTTTTTGAAGGGTCTTGCTCTGCCCATGTCCTGAAATCATCTTCCAGTTCTTTTTTGGTATCAGCCACATTGAGACGTTTCAGCGCATTGCTTTTGCCGATAAAGTTTTTCCAGTAGTTGGAAATACCGGACTGTTTTGATGCATACTTGATCCTTACGGCATCGCTTGAGGCCATGGCTTCTTCAATGATATCAAGTTTTTTACGACGTATCTCAATACGAATAGGGAACTCATTTTCCAGTTTAAAATCGATACCCATAGAAGTAAGATACCTTTCGGTTGAACCGGGGAAACCCAGGATCATTGCAAAATCTCCTTCCTTTACTCCTCTGATCGAAACTGGCAAATGATGCCGGGGCTTGAGTGGTATATTATCAGGTGAATATGCTGCGGGAGAGCCATCAGGAGCTGTATACACCCTGAAAAGGGAAAAATCGCCGGTATGGCGTGGCCACATCCAGTTATCGGTATCTCCTCCAAATTTGCCAATAGATGAAGGGGGAGCCCCCACCATTCGTACATCATTAAACCTTTCATAAACGAAAAGGTAATATTCATTACCTGCAAACATCGACCTTACATTGGCCTGGTAATGGGTTTCTTCGGTGGCTTCGCTAACCAGGCGATTGCTAACCCGTCTTACGGCATTATTTCTCTCCCTGCGATCCATATCATCATTAAGTTCAGCCATAATCTCATCGGTTACATCTGTAACACTAATGAGAAAACTTACAAACAAGCCCGGGTTGGGCAGCTCTTCCTCCCTTGTCATTGCCCAGAATCCATCGGTAAGATAATCATTTTCGGGGGTACTGTGCGACTGTATGCGTCCATATCCACAATGGTGATTGGTAAGTACAAGCCCCTGATCAGAAATGATCTCAGCCGTACATCCGCCACCAAAACTTACAATGGCATCCTTAACACTGGATTGGTTAATACTGAAAATTTGCTCTGGAGTGAGCTTTAAACCCATTTCCTGCATCTCCTCCTGCAACAAACGATCAATCATGAAAGGAAGCCACATCCCTTCATCAGCTTGCGTGCGGGGCATAAAACCCAATAGAACCGCAAAAATAAATACTGCTGTTTTTTTATTCATGTTGTTTTAAAATTTGATAGAAAAAGTAATTAAAATTATTAATTATGATGGTTAAAAAAATCTCCTAAACATATTCTCCACCCTTGAATAGTTTTATGTCATTTACGAACTTACGGATATGTTGCTCCTGCGATTTTTTGCAAATTAAAAGCGCACTGTCAGATTCCGAAACAATATAATCATCGAGCCCCTGCAGGATCACGATTTTATCTTCGGGTACATTAACAATACAATTGCTGGTATCATACATCATAACATTCGCACCCATCACTGCATTGTTACTGCTATCTTTTTTCCTGACTTCATACAATGAACCCCAGGTTCCCAGATCTGACCATCCGAAGTCGGAAATAAAAACAAACACATTCTCGGCTTTTTCCATGATGGCATAGTCAATTGATATGCTTTTGCAGGAAGGATATGCTTTTTCAATGTAAGGCGCTTCATCGGGAGTATTGTAAAGTCCGATTCCTTTCTGGAAAACATAACTGATCTCGGGTTGGAATTTCTCAAAAGCTTCAATAATGGCCTTACAAGACCATATAAATATTCCTGAGTTCCACAGAAAATCGCCACTTTGCAAAAAAGACTGCGCCAGTTCTTCGTCTGGTTTTTCCGTAAAAGTTTTCACTTTTCTTAATAATTCACTGTGTTCGTATCGTGAGCCGGCCACATACTGAATATATCCATAGCCTGTATCAGGGCGCGATGGCTTGATGCCAAGGGTATAAAAGTTTTTGTCATCACTTGCAGCATCCATAGCCAGGCTGATGATATTGCAAAATACATCTTCTTTTATTATAATATGATCAGATGGCGCAACTACCATACGGGCATCGGGGTTCATATCATAAATTTTGTAAGCAGCATAAGCAATACAAGGGGCTGTATTTTTACGTGCCGGTTCGCAAACAACCTGTTCTTCAGCCATTTCATCAAGTTGTTCGAGTACCAGATCTTTGTAAATTTTATTGGTTACTACATAAATATTTTCAGGTCTGCACACTTTTACAAAGCGGTCATAGGTTTGCTGAATCAAAGTACGCCCTGTGCCGAGAATGTCAATGAATTGCTTGGGGCGGCTGGTTTTACTCATGGGCCAGAAACGTTCTCCAACACCACCGGCCATAATCACTACATAATTGTTTTTGTCCATAATTGTGAATTTTAAAAGGCAACAGGTTTATTTTTCTGTTGCCTGAGATATAATGAATTAAATATTTTCTGTTTTATACTCTCCCCTTACAGGAGTGATTTCTGCCATTGGGTGAAACAAATACTTTCGTTTGTTATTCATGCAAAGGCAACGATACCTTGTACGGATCTTTCCCTCTTTTTTGAATATTTTTCCGTTTGCTGCTACAAAATACGAATTTAGAGGTATGTCTTCAATAAAAACTTCAGTACCATTTTTAACATCATGCTTTTTTAAAGCTTTCCATAACACCTGATCTGATGCAAATGTGCCTTTCACATTGTTGGAAAAATCTGATACAGGAGCCACAAGATCATCGGGCAGGATGTTTTGAAATAAAAGCTGTTTGAGTATCGCTGCAAACTCCTGCTTCCACTGAAGCCCATGGGGGTTTATGCGGTTTCTGTATTTATTCCATACAAGCAGATGTGCAAATTCATGAAGAAAAACAAGATAGAGAAACCACGGGTTCAGATTACCGTTTACAGTGATCCGGTGGGTACTGCTCTTTTTCCCCGGAGGTCGGTAATCACCTAATTTGGTAGTTCTTCCGGCTGTAAATTTTAACTGAATAGTATACTTCGTAACATAACCTGCAACCTGATCGATGGTTTGGGCAGGAAAATACCGCATGAGAATTTCTTTATGCCTGCTCTGCATTAGAAAAATTCGTTTCTTCAGGAACTACAGGGTTTTCCTTACTCCACTGCGGACAGTTGCATTTACGCCCACGTAAAATGGAGCAAGATGAAAATACCATGCTGATTATTACAATTACGAAAATGTATTTTAATCTCAACGCCCTGTTCATATACAATGTTGATTTTCATATCTATAAACAGCATACTAAGCTGTTTCCTTATGCTGCAAACCTACGTATTTTTTTTTAATTTATTAAGAGCAAAACCCTGATATAACCAGAGTGATTGCCAAATAATCTAAAAAAATTGACTTAAATTCGCAAAATAGTTTTCAACAGCTCCATGAAATTATTTTATCAAATAGGAAGTTACCTTTTGCTTTTGGCAAAGATCTTACGCAAACCGCAGAATGCAAAGATCTATCGGCAAAAGATCATCATAGAAATGGACAACCTTGGCATTGAAAGCCTTGGTATAGTAGCCATTATATCAGTATTTATGGGAGCAGTAGTAACCATACAAACTGCTTTTAATACCGATCATCCCCTTCTTCCTATTTATGCTGTAGGTTTTGCTACACGGCAATCGATCATCCTGGAGTTTTCTCCTACTATTATCAGCCTGATACTTGCCGGTAAGGTTGGTTCACGCATTGCTTCGGAAATAGGCACCATGCGTGTAACCGAACAAATTGATGCTCTCGAGGTTATGGGAATAAATTCAGCAGGCTATCTTATCTTGCCCAAAATTATAGCGAGTATGATTGTTAATCCCATGCTGGTTATCATCAGTATTTTTCTTGGTGTGCTTGGTGGCTGGATGGCTTCAGCCGCAACCAATGTAGTGCCGCTTAGCCATTACAGTTATGGTATTCTATTTGAATTTGCCCCTTACGATATCTTTTATGCTTTGATAAAAACCGTAGTATTTGCATTTCTTATTGCTTCCATTTCCGGTTACTTCGGCTACAATACACGCGGTGGTGCCCTTGAGGTGGGTCATTCAAGCACAAAAGCAGTAGTTTTCAGCAGCATTTACATCATCTTCTTCAATCTCATTCTCACACAAATTCTCCTGGTATGATAGAAGTAAAGGATCTGAAAAAATCGTTTGAAGAGCTGGAAGTACTCAAAGGAATCAATACCAGCTTTGAACAGGGGAAAACCAACCTGATCATAGGACAAAGCGGATCGGGGAAAACAGTTTTCCTGAAATGTCTTGTGGGATTGCTTGAACCCGACCATGGCAGTGTTTTCTTTTCAGGATTAAATTTTACTTCCATGAAAGGTAATGACCGGACCCGGGTGAGAAAAAAGATGGGTGTACTTTTCCAGGGCAGTGCATTATTTGATTCACTTACTGTGGAAGAGAATGTGATTTTTCCTCTTGAGATGTTCAATAAGAATATGACACGTAAAGAAAAAGTTGACAGGGCAAACTTTTGTCTTGACAGGGTAAATATTCTCAATGCCAACCATTTATACCCTGCTGAAATCAGTGGCGGTATGAAAAAACGGGTTGCCATTGCCCGGGCCATTGCCAACAGTCCGGATTATCTTTTTTGTGATGAGCCCAACTCGGGACTTGACCCGCAAACCGCTATTGTAATTGATAAACTCATCAGTGAGATTACCAAAGAGTTTCAAATAACCACGGTTATCAATACCCATGACATGAACAGTGTAATGGAAATTGGCGATCATGTTATATTTCTTTATAAAGGAAAGTTGTGGTGGGAAGGGAAATCGGAAGAAATATTAACTACCGGCAACAAAGAGGTCGAAGATTTTGTTTACGCTTCAGAACTGGTTAAGAAACTCAAATAAATTCAGGGGGTATGCATGTTTAATTAGTCTCCCTTACATTTTTATCTGCCTTTAATTTAATAACTTTGCGTCTTCCATTATTTCGCCATGATACTATTCATTAAACTCTTAAAAGAAAGTGTTTTTTTTGCCTGGGGAAGTGTAATTGCCAACAAATTACGCACCCTTCTTACACTTTTAGGCATTACAATAGGCATCTTTGCCATAATTTCTGTTTTTAGCGTGGTAGATGCGCTGGAAAGAGGTGTTCGCAGCTCTATCGCTTCACTTGGTGAAAATGTTATTTATATTCAGAAATGGCCGTGGGAATTCAGCAATGATTATCCATGGTGGCGATATATGAACCGACCCACACCCCGGGTAAGTGAAATGGATGAAATCATGCGCCGCACCCAGGTGCTCGAGTCAGTAGTTTTTACAGCAGGAACCAATCGCACTGTAGAATATGGAAACCGAAGTATTGACAGGGTGGAAATTTTTTCCGTATCTCACGATTATGATAAAGTGCGCACCTTTGAAATTGAATCAGGAAGATACTTCTCTCCTACCGAATCATTCAATGGAAGAAATGCAGCTATCATCGGTGCAGAAATTGCATCAAATCTTTTCAATGAAAAGAATCCTGCAGGTGAAAATATAAAAATATTCGGACGAAATATAGAAGTTATAGGGGTTTTTGCCCGTGAAGGAGATGATACATTTGGCAGCAGTCACGATGAAATGGTTATTTTACCTGTAAATTATGTAAACTCTTTTATTGATGTAAACAATGACAGGTATAACCCGGCCATTCTTGCCAAGGGCAGACCAGGTTTCAGTAATGATGAAATCATAGATGAACTCAGGGGAGCAATGCGAAGCATCAGACGTATAAAACCTGCTGCAGAAGACAATTTCGCACTTAACCAATCAAGCCTGCTTTCTACACAGTTTGACAGTCTTTTTACCATTATCAAAATTGCCGGCTGGATAATCGGAGGGTTTGCCATTCTTGTGGGTGGTTTTGGTATAGCTAATATTATGTTTGTTTCAGTGAAGGAAAGGACGAGTATTATTGGAATACAAAAGGCCCTTGGTGCTAAAAACTACTTCATACTACTGCAGTTTTTGGTAGAAGCTATATTCTTAAGTCTTATGGGTGGTATATTAGGTTTGTTATTGGTTTTAGGAATATCATGGTTAGCATCACAAGGAACAGAACTCAATTTACTACTTACCTACAGCAATATTATGCTGGGTATTAATGTATCGGTAATAATTGGTTTGATAGCCGGATTTGTACCGGCATGGTCGGCAGCAAGGCTTGATCCTGTTGAAGCCATTCGAACCAACACATAATAATTTTTATAACTGCATTTAATCAAAATAATACGGAAAGGAAAAAATGGAAAATAAAAAAGTAATTCTGGTAATCATGGATGGATGGGGTGAAGGAAAAGGTGATAAATCTGATATAATCTCCAATGCCAATGTACCCTTCTCAAGAAGTTTGAAAGAAAAAGCAGCCTACACAACCCTGAGAACTTCAGGTAAAGATGTTGGTCTTCCGCAAGGTCAGATGGGCAACTCCGAAGTGGGTCATTTGAATATCGGAGCCGGAAGAGTGGTTTACCAGGACCTGGTTAAGATATCAAAAGCCATCGATGATGGTACATTTCACCAAAATGAAACCCTTACCGAAGCATTTGAATATGCAAAGAAAAAAGGTAAAAAAGTGCATTTACTTGGCCTTGTTTCAGAAGGAGGAGTGCACTCAGCTATGGATCATCTTTTCGGGCTTTGTGATGTAGCAAAGAAGCACAATTTTGAAGATCTGTATATCCATGCCTTTACCGACGGCCGTGATACCGACCCCAAAAGCGGGCTGGGTTATGTAGGAAAACTGGAAGATCATATAAAAAAATCAGCGGGTACAGTTGCCTCCGTTTGCGGAAGGTACTATGCCATGGACCGCGATAAGCGTTGGGAACGTATCAAACTCGCTTACGATATGCTGGTAAAGGGCGAAGGCGAAAAATTCAAAGACAGTGCATCAGCCATTCAAGCTTCCTATGACGATGATGTTACTGATGAATTTATCAAACCCAAAGTAATTGTGGATGATAACAACAAGCCAAAGGCAACCATTGAAGAAGATGATGTGGTGATCTGTTTCAACTTCCGCACCGACAGGCTGCGCGAAATAACTGTAGTACTTACCCAGAAAGATATGCCTGAGCACGACATGAAAACCATGCCGCTGCATTATCTCACCATGACCAAGTATGATGACTCTTTTAAAAATGTGAAAATCATTTACGATAAAGATGATCTTAAAAATACCATGGGTGAGATTCTTGAAAAACACAACAAGACACAGCTACGCATTGCAGAAACGGAGAAATACCCGCATGTTACCTTTTTCTTCAGCGGTGGCCGCGAAAAAGAGTTCAAGGGAGAAGAACGGATTATGATATCTTCGCCCAAAGTTGCTACATACGACCTGCAACCCGAGATGAGTGCCCCTGAAGTAAAAGACGCGGTGGTGGCTGAAATTAAAAAGCAAAAATTCGATTTTATCTGCCTGAATTTTGCCAATGCCGATATGGTAGGACATACCGGCATTTACGAAGCCATTAAAAAAGCAGTAGAAACTGTTGATTCCTGTACGAAAGAAGTTACGGAAGCTGCAGTAGATAATGGCTATTCGGTTTTAATAACATCAGATCATGGCAATGCCGATTTTTCCTTTAATGAAGATGGTTCGCCCAATACAGCCCATACCACCAACCCGGTACCTCTTTGGTTGCTTGATAACGATTACAAGTCGCTGAAAGCTGAGGGCAGGCTGGCAGACCTGGCGCCTACTATTTTGCATATGATGGGTGTGGAAAGACCCGGGGAAATGGACGGTAAGATACTTGTATAATTACTGCCATATAAAAAAAGAAAAGGCTGCCCTAATTAGGAACAGCCTTTTCTTTTGATGAAAATTTCATATTTATTCTTTAAGCTTTTCAACCAATCTTTTTATCATTGGAAGCATAGTTTTGGGGTTTGTACTACTAAGCAAATTGCCATCTTCTACCCAATCCTTACCTTCATAATGTGCTCCGGCATTGATCAAATCATCTTTTATGGCAAAAAAACCGGTAACATTTTTTCCTTTCACAATACCGGCAGAAATAAGTAACCATGGACCATGACATATGGATGCAATGATCTTTCCCTTTTCAAAATGATCTTTTATAAAATTTACGATCTTTTCATCGCGACGCCATAAATCAGGCGCATAACCGCCGGGAACAATAACGGCATCAAAAACTTCATTTTTTACTTCTTCAAATGTTTTATCAGGTTTAAAACTTTGGCCGCCCTTGCCCTGGTATACTTTTTTCTCTGGTGCAACAGATACTACATCAAAACCTTCTTCTATTAATCTCAGATAGGGGTATTGAAATTCTGAATCTTCCACCATTTTTTCAAGCAGTACTATTACTTTTTTCATATCTCAATAATTTTAACGTTCGAATTATATGATCCTAAAGTTCAACTCTTAAAAAGGATTATTGTTTGATTGGAATTTGGGAGAAAAAAGAACCCCGGAATTTTTTCAAATTCCGGGGCTACCAATCAACTAACCAAAACAACATGAAGAAACTTTTAATTTCTTAAACAGTACTAAAACGTAAAAGAAGGTAAATTGTTTTAAGGATTTTAAAAAAATTACTTAATTATAGAAATATTTTTCAATTAAACTTTCAAAAATCCTTGTCCGAATTAAACTTTTCGTGGATATGTTTAAAACAATGCCCGGCAATGAAATTCATTGCCGGGCATTTCGTGCTGGTTTTAAGGGTGATTTTTATCGGTTGTGCTGATTAGCCAATATATATTTTATTAATGCTAACCTGATTAAATAAATTTTAATTCTTTCAATGATTCATTTATGAGATCAAAGGTGCGTTCAATATCATTATCGAGTCCTACTGAAAAACGTATAAGACCTTCCGACATTCCCATTTCTCTTTGTAGTTCTTCGGGTACTTCACTTGATGTGCTTTTTCCCGAATTGCTGAACAATGTTTTAAAATAACCCAGGCTGACAGCCAGGTAACCCACTCCTTTTTCCTGCATTTTTTCCATGAGTTGGCTTGCCCTTTCCGCTGTTTCCATATCAATGGCAATCATTCCACCAAATCCAAAATCAGCGTTCATGGTCCTTTTCATGAGATCATGCTGAGGATGTTCAGGCATGCCGGGATATATATATTTCAATCCGATTTCCCTGAATTTTTCAGCCAGGTACATGGCATTATGACTATGTTGCTTCATGCGAATATGCAGGGTAAAAAGGTTTTTACGAATGCTTGTGGAACGCAGCGGATCAAGCACAGGCCCCAGCAACATAGCTGTACCGGTATTTACATCGGCAAGATCATTGATAAACTGTTCATCAGCACATATGGCACCGGCTACACAGTCATTTTTTCCATTGATAAATTTGGTCATGCTATAAACCACAATATGCGCTCCCAGTTTTGCCGGTGCAAAAATCATGGGTGTAAAAGTATTATCAACCAGTAGTTTAATACCATGATCATCCGCAATTTTTGCCAATGCTTCAATATCACATATCTGAAGCAAAGGATTGGTCATGGTTTCAGTGTAAATAAGGGTAGTATTCGGCCTGATGGCATCCTTTATTTGTTTATGATTGGTAGGATCCACAAAGGTTACTTCTATCTGAAACTTTTTCAGATAGTTGGCCAGGAAAGCAAAGGTACCGCCATAAGTAGTAACGCTCGAAACGATATGTGAACCACATTTACACAACTGAAGTATTGCGGAGGTTATTGCAGCCATTCCTGAAGCAGTAACCCACGCACTTTCTGTACCTTCCATAGCTGCCAGAGCTTCTGCAAGATATCGGTTTGACGGGTTCCAGTGGCGTGAGTAAAGGAAGCACCCCTCTTGTTCGCCATGAAATGTATCAACCATGGTTTTGGCTTCCATAAAAGTGTATGTTGCCGAATCGGTAATGGAAGGGTTAACATCGCCAAATTCTCCGAACTGTAAAAGATCCTGTATTTTGGTTGCCGGGTCAAATTTCATAAAATGTGGATTTAGGATGGATACTGTATTTTTTTGCTTTTCTGATGTCACAAAAATAATAAATTTAAAATATTATAGCCTAAAAACAGAAAATCATTTAACATTTTTCACTTTAGCGCTTACAATTTGATTAAAAAAGTGTTATTTTTGTAATATATTATAATCTTTCATATCGGAAAAATGAACGGCAGCTATCAAATTGATAAAACAGACCATAAAATACTGGAGATATTAACCCGTAACGCGCGTATGCCTTTTCTGGAGGTTGCACGACTTTGTGGTATAAGCGGAGCGGCAGTGCATCAACGGGTTCAAAAACTTATAGATGCCGGTATTATTAAAGGATCTCAGTTTAACCTTGATCCCCGCGGACTGGGTTATCAAACCTGTGCATTTATTGGCATTCAAATTAATCTTAATGCAAACTCATCGCATGAGGAAGTTTTTAAGAAGATCATGAAAATTCCAGAAATAGTGGAATGTCATCATATTTCAGGGAAATACTCATTGTTTGCCAAAGTTTTCACCAAAAATAATGAGCACCTGAAGAAAGTTATCGTAGAGCAAATACAGTCGATTGTTGAGGTTACTAACACCGAAACATTTATTTCGCTTCAGGAAGGATTCACCAGAAATCTACCGGTAAACATGGGCGATATCAACAGTTTTTGATTTTACCTTTTGGCAGGCAATTTCATCTTTTGCTTTTCGCCATAAGTTAGCGTGCGCCATAACCATTCCATAGGCCCAAATCGGTAATATTTCAGCCAATAATGGCTCCAGATGACCTGCACAATATAAATGGCAACCGTAAGGATCATGCCTTGCCAGATATTTACCTGCCCATATAATCCAAATCCATAAGAGAAAAATATTGTGGTGGCAATAACCGATTGCATCAGGTAATTGGTAAGCGCCATGCGGCCGGTTTTCATAATTGCTTGTGAAATCTTCTTAAAAAAGCCTTTGTGATAACAATTCGCAATTAAGGCTATATAAACAAACATAAGAGCCGGCCCACCAAAAGCCATTGATACTGTTACCCAGAATATGGGCCAGTCGAAAACCACGTATGAGCTATAGTTTGAATAATATGCTAATGCCCAGTTACTAACTATGGCTACTGGCAAACTGTAAAGTGCCAGTTTATTTAATAAACCTCTGTTATCTTCCAGATTTTCAAATACTTTTTTTTTGCCAAAGGCAACCCCGATCAAAAACATTGCGAGTACGTTGGGGAAAAAGAAAATTGCACCGGGAAGGATATTAGCATATTCCAGCAAGCGAATTCTTACGATTTCAGTAAAACTACCTGTAGAATACACAACATTTGCACGTTCAATAAAATCACTCATCCAAACCATGCTCCCTTTTAATTGCGGAGTAAGAGTTTCGGAGATTTCAGGCACCGAAAGCGCCCATTGAAAGAAAAGTGCAAAACCCAGAGTGAGCAAAATAGGGAACATAAATATAGATACTGCCCAAATGATTAGCGATTTGACCGACTTTTTACGGAAAAGGATCATGATAAATCCAAACAGAGCATAAAATACAAGAATATCTCCATACCAAAGCAATACAACATGTAAAATACCAATGGCAAGCAGCCAGCCCAGGCGGCGCCTGAAAACCGGTAATACTGAATTTCCGCTTTCATCGGCTTTTCTCAGAAAAAAATAAAACCCCATACCAAAGAGCATAGAAAACAAGGTGTAAAACTTTCCTGTAAAGAAAAAGCTTATAATCCATGAAGCCGTTTCATTGGCAGGATCTGTCCATATGGTAAATTTGCCCATCTCAGTTACAAAAGGAGCATTCATAAGGGGCATGTTTACCATAAATATCCCAAGAAGAGCAAATCCACGCAACAAATCAAGAAATTCAACTCTCTGGTTTAATTGAAGGGGTTTGTAATCGGAAGCCATCTCTTTCAAATTCAGTTTTACATCAGGTTATTTTTAGGTTTGTCGCAATTGCATAACTTTTATTACACTCCAATAGTTTATTTTATTGATGTTGTTTTTGAAAAACTTGCAGTATTTCATTGTTTTATGTAATTTTCAGCCCGAAAAACCAGCAATAAAACCCTACCAATTATGCGAACCATTTTCCAAATTATCATGGTGTTTTTTTTATTTTTCAGTTTTTGTACACCTGAAGAAAAAGCTCATGAAATTAATGTAATGACTTTTAATGTAAGATTCGACAACCCCAATGACAGAATCAATACCTGGCCCAATCGCATTCCCCTTATTGAAAAATACATAAATGAAGAAATGCCTGATATTGTTGGCATACAGGAAAGTCTGTACCACCAGATTGAAGATCTGTTGAATATTATGCCTGTTTATGCATATGTGGGTGCAGGTCGGGATGATGGGGAAGCAGGCGGTGAGTTTTCTCCTGTTCTTTACCGGACCGATAAATTTGAACTGCTTGATCACTCTCAATTCTGGTTATCTGAAACCCCGGATATACCCGGCAGCATTGGTTGGGAAGCATTACTCCCCAGGGTAGTTGCCTGGGCAAAACTACTGCACAAAGAGAGTGGTAAAGAGCTGTTTGTTTTCAATACCCATTTCAGCCATGTAAGCGACGAAGCCCGCAGCAGAAGCATGCAGTTTCTTTCCGACCAGATTGAATCCATTGCAGGCGATAACAGGATAATTGTAACAGGCGATTTTAATATTACCAAAGGCTCAGAACTATATTATGATATGCTTGAACGTTTTGATGATCGAAACAACTTACAAAATACCGAACTTATTGCGCGGGAAAGCTATACCGGTGAAGCATCAACCTTCAATGGTTTTCGTGATGACATTGAACCCAGGGTTATTGATTATATTTTTGTTGATGACAGCTTTATTGTTGAAGAATATACCATTGACAAAGTAAAAGATGGTGAAATTTTTATTTCAGACCACTGGCCGGTAAAAGTACATTTGATAATAGAATAAAGCTTATATTAGCATTGGGGTTACCTTTTTCAACTGGAGTTATGGTTGTCTGATATTGAACAATTTATAAAAAAACCCCAACCAAATACCAGTAACCGGATAATGAAAAATATAATCTATCCTTTTATTCTGCTGATGCTCATCTTTACGGGCATAAGCTTTCCCTCTTTTGCTGTTCAATATAAAAATCCTGAAATTGTTCCTAGTTTATTAAACGATCTTGAACTCAGCAATCAAAATTGGGCCATATCGCAGGACCCGGTAAGCAAATACATCTGTTTTGCAAACTCTGAGGGACTTGTCATTTACAATGGTATTAGCTGGCAAATAAATAGTTTGCCCGAAAATATGCCCATACGATCAGTATATGCTCATTCAAACGGTTGGATATTCACAGGCTCATTTGAAGAGTTCGGTTACTGGATGTATGATCAAAATGGAAAGATATTTTATACCAGTATTTCTAAAGAAATTGATATTGAAAGCAATGACGAGATATGGAAAATCTATGAAAAAGATGGGATAATTTATTTTCAATCATTTACATCAATATATGTGTATAATTTTGAAAAAGCAGAAAAGATAACAGCCCCTTTTACCATGCTTTTTCTTCATAAAATTGATGAACAGTTTGTAACCCAGATACTGGAAGTAGGTTTGTTTCGGTTTGAGAGTAATCAATTTCAAATGATACCGGGCAGCGAAATTTTTGCTGATAAAAAAGTTCATGCCATCATCCCCTATGAAGATAATCAATGGATGATTTGTACTGATAATGATGGAATTTACTTATATGATGACTTCAAATTCAGTTATTTTCGTTCTGAAGCTACAGATTTTTTAAGAAGTTACACTTGTAATGCAGCTTTAAAACTGAGTGAAAGTGAGTTTGCTTTTGGAAGCATTTTAAACGGACTGATTATTACTGATATTGATGGCAACATTCAAAGAACATTCAATACTGTTAGTGGTCTTAAGAATAACACTGTTTTATCAATGTTCCGGGATATTGATTCAGGCCTGTGGGTGGGCATGGATGAAGGTGTAAATTATATTGATCTGCTGTCACCCTTTACCAGATATAAAACCCTGAACGGTGCTCCGGGTACCATATATGCCATGTTAAATTATCAGGATCATTTGTATATCGGCACCAATCACGGATTATTCAGAGCGGTTATAAGTAAAACAGGGCATATTTACAATTTTAATGATCTTGAATTTATTCCGGGCAGCCATGGCCAGGTTTGGACCCTTGATCTGATTGAAGATCAAATCATATGTGGACACAACGAAGGAACCTTCCTGGTAAATAATGGAATAATGAAAAAGATTTCAGATATTACCGGGGGATGGTCATATATCTTCCATAATGATCTTGTGCTGGGAGGGACATATACGGGTATAATTGTCATGGATAAAGGCCCTGATGAAAAATGGCGGTTCCGGAATAAACTTGAAAACTTTATCGAACCCACAAGATATCTTGAAGTTGACTACCTTGGATATTTATGGGCATCTCACCACCAAAAAGGGATATATAAAATCGAACTTTCAGATAACCTGGAAGCTGCTTCTCATATTGAATTTATTCCTGATATTGACGGCAAAAGCTACAACATAAAAGTATTTAAGATAAATAACCGGGTTGTTTTTGTTACTCCCGATGGTATTTACACATACGATTTTGTAAGAAATGAAATAATTCCATTCGATGCCCTTACAAGGAATCTTGGTGATTTCAGAAATGCTTCTCATATTTCACATCATAACAAAAATAAATACTGGTTTATAAAAGAAAATAAACTGGCTCTCTTTGATATTGGTTTGGATTTTTCTGCAAGTAAAGAATACGAAATTCAACAAAAGAATATCAACCTTCCGCAACGCAGAATACAGCCGGTAAAAATGGATCAGGATTTTATCCTTATTCCAAATCCACAAAATTTTGATGCTTATAATTTAAGTTTATACACTGAGCGTGAGCAATTCTCAAGGCTAAAATTTCAGAGAATCATTTTTTACAACCAAACCGATACACTCTGCTTTTTTAATAAGGTTCCTTCTGATAAAATCAAATGGAACATTAACAACCTTACAGTTCATCTTTCTGATCCTTCACTTTTTGAAAAGACGGGTAAAATATATGAATATCGCATTCCGGAGCTTGAGCAATCATGGCAAAAAACCAATACCGGAACGTTTACTTATCTGGATATAAAACATGGCAGTTATACTCTTGAAATAAGAGATGAAAACCAAAACCTCATTCAAACAACCTTCTCCCTGGCAAGACCCTGGTATCTTTCCTTTACCGCATGGGTAATATATATAATTGCTTTTGTGCTTTTTATATTGGGTTTGATTAAGTTTTTCCGTTTTGAAATCCGGCGGCAAAAAGAACTTGCTGCCATGCAAATGAAAAAGAATGTACTTGAAAAAGAGCTGGATTATAAAAGTTACGAACTCATGCTTACCATGCGTCATCTGCTTTTAAAAGACAATATGCTGAAAGACCTTGAGAAAGAGATCAAATCTATAAGGGAACTATCATCAAAGTACCCTGTAAAATATATCAAAAATATGGAAAAGATCATACACCATGGATTGGGAGCGCATAGTGCAGAACTGGAAAATGCCATCAATAATCTTAAACTTTCACAACAGGGTTTCTTCAGAGCTTTGAAAGAAAAATATCCCGAACTAACACCCAACGACCTGAGGTTGTGTTCTTACCTGAGAATGAATTTTACAACCAAAGAAATAGCACAGCTACTGAATATATCACCAAGAGGAGTTGAAATTAGTCGTCATCGTCTCAGAAGAAAGCTTAATTTGGATCAGGAAGAAAACCTTTTTGAATTTCTCATGCGTGAAGAATTTGATTTTTCCGAATAATCTGTTTTGTTAAAATTGACTGACTTTTATCAGATTTTTTTTCTTTTATTTTTAACTACTCTCTTTAGCAGCTGGAATTATTTGTTACCATTTATACATTTTAATATATTAATTATAAGCAGTTTAATTTTATTTGTGAAAGCATTGTGAAAGTTAAACATGCAATCGATTGCGAAGGTGTGAAAGCGAATTGCTATTAATAAGTTGACTCTGCCTTGTCCTAACTTTATATTTGTATTGGTAAAAGCGGATAATTTAAGAATACTTTTAAATTCTGTGCATTAATTACTATATTGTAATTGAAACTTTTCTCCGATAAAAAAACCAACATAAACCAACCCACCATGAAGAAAAATTTACTGTTATTCTTTTTGCTTTTAGGTGTTGTTTTTGCCGGCCAGAGTCAGATCCGTATCAGCGGTGTTGTAACAGATGCGGCCGACGGATCTACCCTACCCGGCGTTACCATAAGGGTAAAAGACACCATGCAGGGAACCACAACCGACATTGATGGTAAGTATGAGATTACTGCTGCACCGGATGCAATTCTCGTATTTACCTTCATAGGCATGACATCCCGGGAAGTGCCGGTTGAAGGCAGAAACGTTATCAATGTTTCTATGACATCTGATGTTACTACATTACAGGAAGTAGTTTTCATCGGATATGGTACAGGTACCCGCCAGGACCTTACTGCCCCGATTACCACGGTTAAGGCAGAAGAAATATCGCGGCAAACCACAGCCAATCCGGCCCAGGCATTGCAGGGTAAAGTGGCCGGTTTGCAGGTTACTAACCGGGGAGAACCCGGAAGTGAGCCCCAGATCAGGATCAGGGGTGTAAGTACTGTTTTTGCCCAGGGAGGTGGTCCGCTTTACGTGGTTGACGGCGTTATTGTTGATAATATAAACTTCCTGAACAACAATGACATTGAGTCTATGACCGTGCTTAAAGATGCATCCGCCGGAGCTATATATGGAGTTCAGGCAGCAAATGGTGTAATTCTAATCGCAACCAAAGAAGGAAAGAAGGGTGACACACAGGTAGACTTTACCACATATACAGGTTTTCAGAATGCTACAAACATCCTGGAGATGTCAAATACTGAGCAATACATCGAATTGCTCAACCAAAGAACCGGGCTGACGGGTAGCGGAGACTTTTTTGATACTGATGACTATCCCCACAGTACAAACTGGTACCAGGAACTCACCCGCCCGGCAGTTATTACAAGCCACGAATTAAGTATTTCAGGAGGAACAGACAACTCATCCTACAGCTACGGTGTAGGGTACTTTTACCAGGATGGAATCTTAAATACAAATAATCCTGATAATAACAATAATTTTAACCGCCTAAATTTCAGGGCAAAAAATGATTACTATTTTGATAATATTGACCTGGGTTATAACCTGATCTTTTCAAGGAATAATACTGTTCCGGCATATAATTATTCTCTTTTCCAGGCTTTTGTGGCTCCTCCGGCCTTTTCCGCCAGACAAGAGAATGATGAATGGACCGACCCTACTGCACTCGGGTTTTCAGGTCCTTTTGCCAATCCGGTCGCCAGTGCATATTATCATGATGTGGTGAATAATGAATACAGGATTATTCCAAGTGCATATCTAGAAGCCAGTTTTCTGGAGTATTTAAAGTTCAGAAGCGCTATAAGTGCAAGACTGGCATTCGGGCAGGGAAAAAGCTTTAACCCGGTGTACTACGTATCGGGCCTGCAAAACAACAATACAACATCTCTTAACAAGAATAACAATTTTAACCGTAATCTCCAGTTTGACAATACCCTTGAATACAGCAGACTTTTTACCAATCACAATGTTCGCCTGATGGTGGGATCTTCTGTTCAGGAATTCTTTTCAAACTTCTTAAGTGCTGCGGCATTTAATGTACCTGATTTAACATCTGAAACACAGTATATTTCACTTGGAGATGACACCGGCCGAAATGCCAATGATGGTGGTTTTAAAAGCAGGGTATTATCATTCTTTTCAAGAGCAAGTTATAGCTTTGATTCCAAATATCTTATGACTGCGACCATCAGGGCCGACGGTTCATCAAAATATAATGATCCGTGGGGTATTTTCCCGTCTTTAGGTCTGGGCTGGGTTATAAGCCAGGAGGACTTTATGCCCGATAGCAGGTATTTCGAGTATTTGAAAATAAGGGGTAGCTGGGGACAACTGGGAAACAACAATGTACCCGCAAACTCGTCAATTATTGTGGGAAGCCCCGGCCCGGGTACCACAGGTATTTTTGGGAATAATAATCCCGTGCCCGGACTTACATTTCAAACAGTCTACAATAACTTCCTGATATGGGAAACTGTTGAAGAATTTAATTTAGGAGCTGAAGTGTTCTCTTTTAATGAACAGCTTAGCCTTGAATTAGATTTTTATAGCCGTATTACTGATAATGCAGTATTTTATGCCCCAATCCCTGGAGTTGCCGGTACTGGAAGCCTTTTGGGCAATAACGGTAAAATCAGAAACCGGGGTATCGATCTTTCACTGGGTTGGTCCGACAGAAGTACCGATAGAGATTTTACTTATTCGGTTACAGGTAACTTCTCTACTGTTGATAATGAAGTGCTTGAAATCCGAAACGAATCAGGGGTGATCTTTGGTGCATTGACAAACGGTCAGTTTCTTACCCGCACAATGGTTGGTTATCCCGTTGGAGCATTTTTCGGGTACAATGTAATTGGTGTTTTCCAGACCCTCGGGGAAATAAACAGTTATACCGGCCCCGACGGATCCATATTACAACCTGATGCATTACCCGGAGATTTCAAATACGAAAACGTTAATAACGATAATCGTATTGATGATGAAGACCGAATTATGCTGGGAAGTCCCATTCCAAAATTTACCTATGGGTTTACTGCTAATGTGACCTGGAAGCAATGGGATGCATCAGCTGTATTCCAGGGAGTTTTCGGAAACAAGGTATACAATGCCAAACGAACCATCCGTAATGTTTTTCCCGACGCAAACTACGACCGTGATTTTTATGACAATCACTGGACTGGCAGCGGATCAACCAACTCATACCCGTCTGCAGCCCTTACGAGGAGAAATATTTTTCCCAATTCATTTTTCCTTGAATCGGGAAGTTATTTCCGTATAAGAAGTGTTCAGATAGGATACACCTTGCCTGAAAACATCAGAAACAACATGAGAATAAGGACCTTACGTGTTTATTTTTCAGCACAGAATCCACTTACACTTTTCGGGTATAATGGTTATACTCCCGAAATAGGGGGATCGCCCATTGCTACAGGCATTGACAATGATACATATCCGCTTAGCGCCACTTATACACTTGGTATAAACGTAAATTTCTAAAACTTTAAGCCATGAAAAAACTCATATTCAAAATATCAGCTTTATTTCTAATGATTTTTATCATAGGGTTTTCATTCAGTTCATGTGAAGACTTTCTTGATTTACCATTAGAGGGGGAGTTACCCATCGACTACGAAAAAGAACCGACCGCTGAAGAAGGTTTCAGATATGTAAGCGCCGTATACGCTGGTCTCAGGAACTGGGGTGTAAGTGTATTTCCTTACATTGGTATGTTTGAAATCACCAGTGATGATGCCGATAAAGGCAGTACTCCCGATGATTCTCCATCTATGATTGAGCTCAACAATTATACACACACTCCTGAAAACGATCTCTTTTTAAGCTTCTGGAATGATCATTACCAGGTTATTGGCCGGTCTAACTTTGCAGTCAACACTTTGCTTGAGTTAAACTTTGAAGATGAAGATATCAGGAACCCCCTGATTGCAGAAGCCAGATTTCTGAGAGCTTTTCTTTACCTGAGACTGAACCTGGCATTTGGGGGAGTGCCCATCATTGACACTACTTTGACTGCACAGGAGTTTGCCAAAATTCCACGCTCTTCTAAGGAAGATGTTTATGACTTTATTGAGCAGGATCTCATATTTGCCATTGAGTACCTGCCAACTACCCACCCTTCCAACGAAGCAGGAAGAGCAACCAAGGGAGCTGCCAGGGCTCTGCTTGCAAGGGCTTACATGTATCAGGAAAAATGGCCCCTGGTAAAACAACAAACTGATGAGATTATTAACTCTACTACTTATACTTTATATCCTGATTTTTATCAGCTTTTCAGAATGACAGGACAAAACTCATCTGAATCGGTTTTTGAATTGCAACTTACCTCCCGCGATCAGGGCCGTTACAGATGCCAGTATGGATTTGTGCAGGGGCCCCGGAATAACTTTGCCCGTCTCCAGGGCTGGGGATTCAATGTGCCATCAGAACAACTTATTGATTTCTTTGACAGTCGAGAGGATGAAATACGCAAATCTGCCACTGTTCTTCCGCGTGGTTTCAGAACACCCGAAGGCGATTCCATCAATGCCAACTGTCCGAATCCTTATTATAATTATAAAGTTTATACCCAGTTGAAGTATAACACTGTTGATTACGCGCTGGATCATAATATCCGTTACATTCGCTACGCAGAAGTATTACTAATGAACGCTGAAGCTGCAATACACGCCGGAGGTGATGCTGCCACTCCTTTGAACCTGGTGCGTCAAAGGGCTGGTCTCGATCCTATCGGCTCCCCGAGCCTTGAAGATGTGTGGGATGAAAGACGGGCAGAACTCGCTATGGAGAAACACCGGTATTTTGATCTGATACGAACAAACAGAGCTGCCCAGGTACTGGGACCTAAAGGTTGGCAAGCCGGAAAAAATGAGCTGTTTCCCATTCCACAGTCACAAATAGACCTGAGCGATGGAGTACTAACTCAAAACCCGGGATACTAAAATTTTGAAACATACACTAATATGACAAAAACATTTAAATCAAAATATTATCTGATTGTATCATTATTACTGGTATTTGCTGCCTGTGGCAAAAACTCTGACGACCCGCCACCTGACGATAACGGCAATGATACAACCGATATCACAGATGGCTGCCCTGAACTGACCAGGGTAATTGAAGATGAATTGCCGGTTGATGAACTGCTTGACATTGTACAATCGCAAACCCTGAAATATTTCTGGGATTTTGCCGAACCCAATTCTGGCATGGCCCGCGAACGCAACACCTCGGGTAATCTGGTAACAACCGGTGGTACAGGTTTCGGTATTATGGCTATGATTGCCGGTGCTGAAAGGGGATTTATTGAAAGAGATGATGTTCTGGAAAGGATACTTAAAATAAGTAATTTTCTAAAAGATGCTGAACGCTTTCACGGGGCATGGTCGCACTGGATTGATGGCACAACAGGTGAGGCATTACAATTCAGCCAAAAAGATAACGGTGGTGATCTTGTTGAAACAGCATTCCTGGTTCAGGGATTGATAGCTGCCAGAGAGTATTTTGATGGGGATACCCCCCTGGAAGAGTCACTCCGCGCACTGGTTGACACCTTATGGTATGGTGTTGACTGGCAATGGTATACTCAGGATCAGAACGTGCTATACTGGCACTGGTCGCCCGATTATGATTTTGAAATGAACATGCAGATCCGTGGGTGGAATGAAGCCATGATTATTTATGTATTGGCAGCAGCTTCACCCACCTATCCGATTTCACCCGCTGTTTACCATCAGGGATGGGCACGCAATGGCGACATGGAAAACGGCAGGTACTTTTATGATATTCAACTGCCATTAGGTCCGGATTTTGGTGGTCCGCTTTTCTTTGCCCATTATTCTTTCCTGGGTCTTGACCCAAGGGGACTTAATGATCAATATGCCAGTTACTGGGAACAAAACAGAAGGCATTCCATTATCAACCACAAATATGCCATTGCAAATCCAAAAGAATTCTGCCATTACAGCGATTCCGTGTGGGGGCTTACAGCAAGCGATGACCCCATTGTAGGTTATCAGGCTCATGCTCCTTTTGATTACTATGGTAAAGATAATGGAACCATCACCCCAACAGCGGCTCTTTCATCTATGCCTTATACCCCCGAAGAAAGCATGAAAGCACTTCGTACATTTTATTATTACCTGTATGATGATCTTTGGGGCCCATATGGTTTTAAAGATGCCTTCAATTTTGATGAAAACTGGTTTGCCGGCAGCTACCTTGCCATTGATCAGGGACCGATTGTTGTTATGATAGAGAACCACAGGAGCGGTCTGATTTGGGATGTGTTTATGAAAAATGAAGATGTGCTGGCCGGACTGGATGTTTTGGATTTGTATTACGAATAAAAAAGAATGGATATTTAAAAATAATGTCATGAAAAACATTTATAACTTCCTGATTTACTTTTTGATTGTGATTTTTGCCGGATCAGCCCATGCTCAGCTTGTCATTAATCCTGATACATGGAATTTTCCGCCACAACAAATCGGAACACAATCTGAAGAAACAGTTTTTGTCATTGAAAATCAAGGTGCATCAACTGTAAGTCTTTCACCTGAACAAATTAATATCACATCACAAAACGAGCAAAGTATAAATCTTTCAATATTAACCTATAACATTTGGTTCGACAATCAAAACTGGCCTGCCCGTTTTGCTCATATGCTTGGTGAAATAAGAGAACTTGATCCTGATATCATTGGATTGCAGGAAGTAATTCAACGAGCCAACCTTGATAATCAAGCACAAATGATGGCTGATTCACTAGGGTACTATTATTATTTTTCTTCTGTTGATGCTGAAACATCATCACAACGGTTCGGTAATGCCATCTTATCAAGATACCCCATTGAAGAATCCAACTGGAAAGCTTTGCTTCCCCTGAATGATTACAGAACAGTTGCTCACATCAAAATAAATGTGGAAGGAAATGTAATAGACATTTACAATACCCATTTACACAATGTTGCAGTAAATTCTCACATCAGGGAAGAACAGATCCTTGACATGCTCAACTTCATTGATCAGACTACCAGTAATGAATATATTTTTGTTACAGGCGATTACAATGCAAATCCGGATTGGGATGAAATGGAATTGATGTACGAAGATTTTTATGATGTATATCCTGTTTTCCACGAAAACCATCTTGATCCTGAGCATAGCACCCTCAACTATCACCTGGGCCATCAGCAAAGACGCATTGATTATGTCTTTTTTAATAAGGCTGCTGTATCTACACTTGTTCCAACCTCAGCAGAGGTAGTAATTGATGAACCCGATGAAAACGGAGTTTACGGTTCAGATCATTTTGCCGTTTTTGCCACATTTGATTTTTTATCTGATGCTGATGCATTTTTACTGAATAATCTGGAGGAAACAATTGATCTGGCTCCGGGCGAAAGTGCACAGATCGGTTTGATCTTTGCTCCCTTTTTAACCGGTGAACACCTTGCAGTTTTGTCGGTTGCTGATGAACAGATACCTGTTAGCGGAGAAGGTTTTGATGCTACAATATCTGTATTTCCCTGGGGAGAAGACTTTACAGGCCTTGACAATGGTGATGTTCCAATCGGATGGGAAAAAAATGCTGAGAACTGGGGCGCCTTCGGTTCAGATTATGCAGGCGGTGAAGCTCCTGAAATGGTTTTTTGGTGGCAACCGGTTCAGGAAGGAGAGTTTTTTGTACAAACTCCGTTGATAAATACCGCAGGCCTGGACAGTATGAATCTTTCCTTCAGAAATGTAATAGATAATCCCGGCGACCCAGGAATATACAACCTGAAAGTCGTAACCATAGCAGATGATCAGGAGTATATTATCCAGCAATGGAATGACCCGGCAAGTATTCCTGCTGAAGAAATTACCTTTCAAATAAACAGTTCAGATCATGGCATTGGAGACGGGATAATCCGGATAGCATGGATATTTGAAGGAGTAACCGATAACTTAACCCGGTGGGCCATTGACGATGTTGTATTATCTGCCGAGCCTGCTCTGGAAGTAACCCCTGGATCTTTCGTGTTTGATCCGCAGGAGATTAATTCCGAATCTGATGTAAAAACATTTATATTAACCAACAT
>JBHEOF010000002.1:0-47430 GCA_046261715.1 Bacteroidales bacterium | reverse complement strand
CTGCATTTCTCTCAATTCCTGGAAATAGTATTCACATTGAAGGAATAGCTTATGATCCCACAATTTATGAACTTCCCTGGATTGAAGATTTTGGCTCACTTGAAGGAGGAGGTATTCCCTTAGGATGGACAAGAAGTTCTATCAACTGGGGAGCATTTAATTCTGATAATGCAGGTGGTGAAGCACCTGAAATGGTTTTCTGGTGGCAGCCTGAAAACTCAGGAGAGTTTTATCTTACATCACCACAAATTATAACAACCGGGCTCGACAGCCTTGTACTTTCTTTCAAATACAGGGTGAACAACTTCGGTGGTCCGGGTAATTACACTCTGAAAGCAATTGCTATTGCCGATGAAACTGAATATGTCATTCAACAGTGGGTTGACCCGGAAAGTATTCCGGCATCAGAATTTGTTACAATTATTGACAGCCAGAACCATGGTGTGGGAAGTGAAAGTTTTTACCTGGTATGGGTATTTGACGGTATTACAGATAATATTACCCAATGGGACATTGATGATATTCATTTGATGGAGATTGGTGAATCGCCCACTCCGGAAGTTACTCCTTCATCCTGGGAATTCGGGCAGCAATCAATTGAAAGTGAATCAGAACCTGTTGAATTTACAATACGTAACATTGGAGGTGGGGTACTCCAGGTAAGCCCTGATGATATAACAATTACAGGAAGTAATGCAGAATCCTTTATTCTTGAAAATTTAGATAACCCTGTTGATTTGGGACCTTTTGAAACTGCAACTGTTAATGTGACCTTTACTCCCTTTACAACAGGAGAAAAAACTGCCATTTTAAGTGTTCTTGATATGGAAGTACCCCTTTCAGGCATAGGAACAGAGCCAACAGATTATTTTATCTACAGTGATTTTTCTATCCCCGGATTTACCAATGTAGAAGGCTTCAGGGAGCTTCCCGGCTGGGCACAGGGAATAACAGTAACCGATATTACCGGTGAAGGTGAATTTGGAAATGTTGTTCTGAAACTTGACTATAACCTGGGGGTTGTAGATGACCAAACCGCTTACTGGATGTGGGCGTATCCATCAGCAGATATATCCGATTACACTCACATTGTGCTATATGTAAAAGCGGATGAACCCGTTTCTGATGTTAAAATTCAGATTTTTGATACTGATGGCATCCAGGGAAATGACGGGGCGTCTTATACTTATATCGATATTGAAGAAGAATGGCATAGTATCATCATTCCGGTAAATGATTTTATCACTATGGACTGGGCCGAGAACCTGCCCGATATGAGCAAAATACAGCGTATTGATCTTGTATTTGAAGAAGGAGTAACCGGCCCGCAACAAACAACTGTATATGTGGATCTTGTGGGTTTTGGTAAAGATGATGTTTTTGTTCCCGAAATAAATTCTCCTGAAATATTCAACCTATATCCAAACCCGGCATCAGGTTTTGTGAATATTCAGGCTGAATCCGGTGCAGAAATTACCGTTATGGATATATCAGGACGGGTAATTATGAAAAAAACAACTCAAAGTGAAATTCATACTCTTGATCTTTCCGATTTCAGAAAAGGGATATATCTTGTTCAGGTTCAAAACAAGCAAACTAAAGCCATTAAAAAACTATTAATTAATTGATTCGTTTTATATTACAATAAAGAGTTTTTCTAACCAAAATTAATTTGACTTTTAACCCTAATTATTAACTTAAAAACAACACAATTATGAAAAGTTTAAAATTTTTATCATGGATCTTTCTGGCAATTGCTGTATCATTTGCAGCATGTTCAAAAGATGATGACGATGACGACAATGGCAACGGTAACGGTGATGACACAAACCCTGCCGATACAGTTGCAGTTGACAATCTGGTAGCGTATTTCAAGTTTGATGGTGATGTAACTGATGAACAGGGCCATGCCACAACAAGTGAAGACGTAACCTTCACCTTTGACCGTCATGCAAATCCTGAATCAGCTTACAAAGGCTCAGAAACTGCTTACATCCAAATTGATGATGTGGACAATTTCAGAGTAGAAAGTTTAACACTGAGCATGTGGCTTAGAGCACAGCAAATGCCGGGCGGCACAAACTTTATTGTTTCATTTATTGATCCCACCATGGACTGGAATGCAGGATACGGACTCTGGCAGGAAGGTAGCCAACGTGGTGATACTTTACGTTATAAGGCATTTACACGACATCAGCAATCTGATATTTATGCCTGGACCGATACTGACTTTGGTGATCTGCGCAGTGCATTTTTCCCACCATCAAAGTGGTTCCATCTGGTATATGCTTACGACGCTGAAACAAGTATCAGAGACATGTATCTTGATGGTGTAAAACTTGCAAGTGATACGCTTATAGCAGGTGAAACACCCATGGGCGCCATTACTGTTCCAGAAAGTGCCAATGCATTTTTTGTTGGTAAAAACCCCAATACTGTATATGAATGGCTGGGTAACTATGAAGGTGATCTCGATGATCTCAGAATTTTCAATGTGGCTCTTACCGAAGAACAGGTAGGAATCATTTATGATGGTGAAAAACCGGAATAACATTAATTGAAGAAAACCCGGCATGGAATCTGCCGTGCCGGGTCTTTTATTTCTTTTTTAACCTGTATATTATATCAAAATCCGATAGGTTTTATCATAAATTACTTTTTTGGTCATTTATCAGATGTTCTGATAGTATTGTTAACACTAAGATTAGAAAAGTATTGATATAATAAATACACAATACAATTCCGGCGTTTTGTAAACGGGAAAAGCAAAAAACCAAATCAAAAACCATCAAGTTATGAAAATTACAGGCGTACTTCTGGCTTTGTTCATTGCAATTACTGGCTGCAAAAGCCCCGGGCAAACTGAATACATTTCGCACGGAAAGGTTGACTACCCTGTTACACCTGAAGATAATTTATTGCTAGATTCTATTCAGTATCAAACATTTCGATTTTTTTATAACGAAGTCAACAAGGATCTGGGTTTGTTTAAAGACAGGGCTAAAGAGGGCGCCCCATCAAGCATAGCTTCCACAGGATTTGCTCTTCCAACCTATGCTATAGCAGCAGAAAGGGGGTGGATACCACGGGAAGAAGCAGCCGAAGTTACCTATAACTCAATGAATTTTCTTCTTAACGCCGAACAAAGCACCGATGCTTTTGCAACCGGATATAAAGGATTTTATTATCATTTCGTGGATATGGATACAGGTAAGAGAACCTGGGAATCTGAGCTGTCATCAATTGACACCGGATTGCTCCTAATGGGAGTTATTTTTGCGAGAAACTATTATAACCTCGATAACGAAACAGAAATAAGCATCCGTTCTATGGCAGCTCAACTTATTGAGCGCCTTGACTGGAGTATCTTTTATATGCCCGAAGACAGCAACCACCCCAAAACCATTTCCATGGGCTGGCGACCTGAACATGGCATCATTGACTGGGGTTGGTATGGGTATAATGAAGGCCTGTTTCTGTATATTCTTGCCGCAGGAACAGATATGGAAAATGTGCTGCAAAGTTATGATGCATGGCTGGAAACCTATAAATGGCAAACTCCCTACGAAGGCTTTTCACATGTAGCATTTCCGCCTTTGTTTGGACACCAGTTCTCACATGCATTCATTGATTTCCGTGGCCTGGCTGATCCTTACATGAAGGAAAAGGGTATTGATTACTTTGAAAACTCTCGCAGGGCAACACTTGTGCAGCAACAGTATGCCATCGAAAATCCCCATGGATGGGAAGGGTATGGGGAATTTTGCTGGGGTATTACTGCCTCCGACGGACCCGGAGAAGAATATAATTTTGATGACAAGGAATTCCTGGGCTATGCAGGTAGAGGGGCCGCCGGTCCTGATTATAACTATTTCGATGATGGCACCATTGCCCCCTACGGTTCCCTTTCTTCACTACCGTTTGCACCCGAAATTGTATTTCCAACCATAAGATCGATGATAGAAGTAAATGGCGACTCAATCTGGGGAAAATATGGCTTTTATGATGCTTTCAATCATACTGCAGGCTGGGTCAATGATGATTTTATTGGTGTGGCACAAGGACCAATGCTGATAATGATTGAAAACTTCAGAACAGGTCTGATCTGGAATTATGTTATGAAGGACCCGGTAATTCAAGATGGTCTGAGAAAACTGGGATATGAATATTTTGACCAATAATACCTTTTTCAATGCAGATTTGATCAGGCTTTTTTCAGTAAATTACTGTATATCAATGTAGAATTCATAATAATCAAATACTGGGTTGATGAACCAGCAGAAAACTGATAATACCCCCGAGAATAGAAATGAAGACCGAATAGGTTTCTCGCAACTTGCGGCTTTTGGCTCGGGGGGAATCATCCCCATCGCCCTCTTCAATGTGGCCGGTATACTTGTGGGATTAATGGGTAACATCAGCTTGGGACTGAGTGCCTTCTGGCTGGGTGTGATCCTGATCATCCCGCGTTTATGGGATGCAGTATCTGACCCGATTATCGGTCACTTTTCCGATAATGTACGCACCCGTTGGGGCCGTCGTCGACCCTTCCTGTTGGTGGGAGGAATTTTGGTAGCCGTATTTTTTGTGCTTATGTGGTGGATCCCAAAAGGCGATATGGTTCGGGTATGGTTTCCGTCAGAAGCCGGTTACCAGGCTTTTCAGCTGGGTTATATCCTTATTTCACTGTTGCTCTTTTTTACTGCATGTACTATTTTTGAGATCCCCCACGGTGCGTTGGGAATGGAAATGACTTCCGACGCCCATGAGCGCACTCGTCTATTCAGTGCCAAAAGTTTCGTAGGTAATCTCTTTGCCATGAGCACACCCTGGCTTTTTGCACTTGCAAGCATGGAGTTCTTCAAAGGCCCGGGAGGCAACGAAGCCGACGGAATGCGCTATGTTTCCATTCTGGTGGCAGCAATCCTGATTCCGTTATCCTTCTGGTGGTTTTTCTCTTTGCGCGAGCCTGGTTTCAAAAGGGTTGTAAAACAGGAAAAGACTCCTTTCTGGAAAGATATGAAACATGCAGCCAGTAATAAAAACTTTATCAAACTCACACTAACCATATTCACCCTGGCCATGGGGTTCAATTTCGTGAACCTGTTGGGCTCGTATATCCCTATCTTTTATATTTTTGGTGGTGATAAGGTTGCAGGAGCCTACCTGCTGGGGATCAATGGTACAGTATGGGCAGTCACGGGTCTGCTGGCTGTTTTTCCGCTAAACTGGATAGGACCAAAAATCGGAAAACGAAAAACGCTTATCCTCGCCATCGGGCTAATGGCATCGGCACAATTATCCAAGATAATTTTTTACAACCCAAATTATCCCTACCTGATCGTTATCCCCACAATGCTCCTTTCTGCGGGTATGTTATTCTTCTTTACCCTGGGAGCATCAATGGTGGGCGATATTTGTGACGAAGACGACCTGAACACCGGCCAACGAACCGAGGGTAGTTTCTATTCCATATTCTGGTGGTTCATTAAAATGGGGACAGCTCTTGCCAGTTTTGTGGCCGGAGCACTAATCGTTTTTACCATGTTCGATCAGACACAGGTAACACGTGTTGACGCCATTGAAGGAAGCGTGCGGGAAATGCGCAATGAAGTGCAAATACTACAAGAACAAGACTTTTTTACAGATACACTCAATGTAGATATTGCCACGCTCGAGAATCGTGCATCTCAAGCTCTAAATGAGGCCAGCGAATACCTGATCTATCTTGAAAGAGAAGCTGAGCGAAGTCAGGGCCAGGGTCATATTATGGAAACCCGCGAGCAATTCTTTTCATGGGCCATTGAAGAAATGCGTAATACAATAGAAGGACTTAAAACGGCAATACAAAACCTGCAGGATACGGGTATTGAACCTACAGGTGATCTCGCGCAGGAAATTGCAGCACTGGCATTAAAGGTAAAGCAGAAAAAAGCCGAAGTAAATGCTTTTCATCTGGAGGCACACCTGAGAACCCGTACCAAAGAATCAGAGAAAAGCGAAGAGCATTACAGAGAGTTGCTTGAAAATGTGGCTAATATCCGTAATGATCTCTCAACTTTCAATACGACAAGAGATCTCCGGTTGCTTGAAGATGAGCTTTTACAACTGGAAGAACGCGTTGTTCCACTTAAAATACAATCACCCTATACCCTTTTTATGATGCGGTTAGTGGAAATCGGATTACCTGTTTTACTGAGTATTTTTTCCTTCTTCTTTATCACAAGATATTCTTTGACCGAAGAAAGACTGCAGGAAATAAAACAGCTTTTGAAGGCAAGAAATAAAAAACGAGAAGAATAATCTGTCATACACAAAAACGGTTTCATGACCATGAAGAATGATACATTCACTGTCCGCGATAATTTGTTTTTCCTGAATGGGAAAGAGGTTTTTCTGAATTCAGGCGAGATACATTATTTCAGGATAAAGCGTGAATACTGGGATAGCCACCTGGCAGCAGCCCGGGAGGCGGGACTTATGGCCGTTAGCAGTTATGTGCCCTGGGACTGGCATGAACCGCAGGAAGGAGTCTACGATTTTGATGGAACCACCATTGCTGAGCGTGATCTCAAAGGATGGTTGCAAAAATGTAAGGAACATGGTTTGAAGGCCATAGTAAAACCAGGTCCATACATCCTGGCAGAATATCGGGGGGCAGGTTTACCTGAATGGTTTCTTGATAAATATGAAGATGATGTAAGGATGCGCAACAGAAAAGGCGACAAGATTTCAAGCGAAGGAGTAAATCTGTTCCATCCCATTTATCTCGATAAAGTTAAGAAATGGTATGACAATATCATGCCCCTGATCAGCAAATACGAAGTCAGCCGTGGCGGACCGGTAATAATGATGCAGATCTGTAATGAAATTGGTCTCTTTTCGTGGCTTGCCCATCAGGCCGATTATGGCGGTGATGTGCAAAAACGTTTTATTGTATGGGCAAAAGAAAAGTATTCTGAAATTGACCGGCTCAACCGGATTTGGGGAACTAATTATAAACAATTCAACGAAATTGAATTGCCTCCTGATGTTGAAGTACCCTTCGCATCAAAAAATGATCGTGCACGGGATTTCGACTGGCATTTTTTCTGGAGATCCTATTATGCAGATTATCTGAAGATGCTTGTTCGCATGGCCCGGGAGAGAGGCGTTACTGTGCCGTTTTATCACAATCTTCCGGGCTGGATATACGGTCATGGCTTCGAGTTTCCTGTAAACATTACCATGTACGATGAGCTGTATGGTGATAAAAGCAATATCATCTTTGGTGTAGATCACATACCCGAATTTATGTCTCACCGCAATATGCACGATGATCGCATCATCAACGATATAACTGCTGCTATGCAGGGCAATAAACCCCTGTTTGCAGCTGAATTCCAGAGTGGTTCGCGAGAGTACCATGTTGTTACAAGCCCGCGCGAAACGGAACTTTTCTACAAAGCAAGCATCGCAAACGGACTAACCGGCTGGAATTATTACATGTTCTCACAGGGGCGCAATCCTGAGCGAAAAGGCTACTCGGGCGACACCTTTTACTGGTTTAACCCGTTAACCGCAGAAGGTGAAAGAACCAGTGCATTTCCCCTGGTAAAAAAAATGAGCAGGATTGTAAGTACGCTTGAACATATCATTGTTGATGCCAAAAGAAAGGCCAATATTTGCATACTTTTCTATCCACCTTATTACACAAGTGAACTGGAAAGACCTGAAAAGGGAGCCAGCGACCTTGATTTTGTTGCTACAGCCATTCGCCGCCCTGCCTTCTTTGATGGGTTACTTAAAGTACTGCAGGTGCTTAATATTGACTATGATATGCATGATCTTACAAAGATCAGTAACAAAAACCTGCAATCATACAAGCAGGTGTGGGCTTTCTGCACTGATGAAATGGATGCCCGTGATCAGCAGGTTCTGGTTGACTATACTAAAGATTGGGGTAACCTGGTGATTTTTCCTCACCTCCCCGATCGCGAAATATCTCAGCAACCATGCACCATAATTCGTGATGCTCTTAGAATAGTGCCATCAGGTAAGGAAATCATTGATTCACCACTCGTTGATATATATGATATGAAGGATATCAAATGTGCCAATCCACAGATCGTATACTCCGAAGAATCCTTGCATGAAGCTGAAATAATTGCAAAAACACTTAACGGTAAGGCTTGCGGATTTGAAAAACGTTTGGGAAAAGGAATCGTTCTCCATCTGGGTATATGGCTGGGCTTTGATACTGAAGGGCATAAGCCGGTTTATGAAACCATTATCAGGCATATGGGTGGGAAATCAAGCCATGCATCGGCCAGCACACATAACATAACAGTCCGCCAGCGATTTACCTTTAATAATAAGGCCCTGTTATTTGCAGGAAACTATTACAATGAAGAACAAACCGGAAAGGTAACATATACACATCCTGAAACCGGAGAAATTGTTCACATTCCCTATTTAAAACAAGAAATGCTCTGGCCGGCACTTTATGCATTTTTAAGTCCGGTATGTTTTGAAGTTGCCGGGGACATTAAAATTCTGCATACAACTTCGGATATTCTTTCTGTTGAAAAAACCGAAAATCAATTTACAATTAAACTTTCAGGAGATCGTGATTTGGTTGGAGAGATTGTTTTTGAAGGAAAAAACTCAGATAAAATTTCTTCGGTAACTATTGATAACGGATCTGCAAATATTACTAGGCATGAAAACCGCTTCATAGTAAACTACACTCACGAGCATAAAAAAGAAATGGAAATAAAAGTTAAACTTAAATAGATGTATATTCAGAATTCACATGGTTTAAAAATTAACTTCCTTGATAATGGCTCCATAAGGGACATTGAAGCCGATCCTATTAGAATCAGCATGAGGGAAACTACTCCATTTTCAGCTTATGGGGCAAATTTATATGTAAGAAAAAAATCCGATACTTTACATTTCACTGCTTTAACAGGACCTGAAAGTAACAGCATTTTCAGTATTTCAAACAATACTTATTCAGCCACAGGTATCTGGGAAGGCATTGAATACGAATGCAATCTGCGCCTTTCCGACAAAAGTATGAGCTGGCAATTTGCTGTAAGTTTTAAAAATCTTAATGAAAAAGCCCTTGAAATTGATGTGTTTTATGTTCAGGATGCAGGTCTTAAACCATTGAATTCGGGATTAGTAAATGAGTTATATGTAAGTCAATACCTTGAAAGAAGAATACTGTACGACAAACAATATGGACCCGCAGTCTGTTGCAGGCAAAACATGAAAGAATCTGTTGGCAATCCCTGGATAATGATAGCCAGCAAAAATGGTTCTACTGCTGCAAGTACTGATGGAATGCAGTTTTATGGAAAATCTTACAGAAAAACCCGAATCCCTGAAGGGTTATTAAAAGAAAAAGCCGGAGGTGAATATGCAGATGAATCTTCTGTGCTGGTGCTCCAGGAGAAATCATTTATGCTTTCCCCTTCTGAAATCAAAAACAGAAGTTTTGTTGCTACGTATATGCACGACCATCCCACAGCAACATCAGAAAAAGATTTAATCAGGCTTCCGGAACTGATGAGCGAATTTGGTAATGCATTCCCATCCGTTACAAATAAAAAAGGTTTGAAACCTGCCCGTAATCTTTTCAATACATCACAATTTTTACCGGTTCATGATCTTGATGATGAAGAAATTGATGAATTTTTTGGCATGGAAAGACGGCATTCGGATGTGGATAACAACAAGTTACTATCATTCTTTTCTGCAACGGGCAGTCATGTGGTAACAGGCAGAAAGGAAATTCTGGCAGACCGGCAGCATGGACATATAATACAGGCAAACAACAGGCTGGTACCCGATGAAAGTATAATGTCAACCAATCCCTTCGCCTTTGGTGTTTTTAACTCGCATATCGCCCAGGGCAATACCAATTTTAATGTATTATTATCTATTAACACCAGCCCCTTCAATCTGACAAGCGAATCCGGCCAAAGAATTTTTGTAAAGATTGATGATCAGTGGTTTTTACTTGGAGTACCCTCTGCATTTGAAATGGGATTGAGTCATTGCCGGTGGATTTATAAAACCAGTGGCCATATCTTCCAGATTCGCACATGGACTTCAAAATCCTCTCCCCAGATAAATACAGACTTCAGGGTACTCTCAGGTGATAATGTTGACATTTTGATCACCCATGATTTCGATCCAATCAACGGATGGAGTATTTCAGAAGGATCTTCACCTACCGAATTTATTGTAAAACCTGCATCTGACAGTATGATTGCTGCCAGATTCTCCAAAGCCAGGTTCAGGATATTGATTCAAAGTAAGAAAGCATTGTTCACAGCAGGCTCTGATTCACTTCTTTATCAGAATGACGAAAGTTCTGCAAACTCCTTGTTTGTTCTGGATATAAAAAATACAAACAGTTTTTGCATGAGTTTTATCGGGGAAATTGGTTCTGCTGCCAGCCCGGTGATCATTGACAATGTAAATCATCAATTTACTGCGGATTTTAAAGATTCACAAAGCTTTTGGAGGGAACTTTCCAATGGGCTGCAGATCAGCGGAAACCAGAAAGATATTTCAGCTTTTCGTGAGATTCTGCCCTGGTATGGCATGAATGCCTTGATTCACTATCTTACACCTTACGGGCTTGAGCAATTTGGTGGTGCTGCATGGGGCACCCGCGATGTTTCCCAAGGTCCCGTTGATTTGTTGCTGCATTTGGGGAAATATGAAGAAGCCAGACAAGTCCTGAAGATCATTTTCTCGAACCAGAACAAAGAAGGTGGATGGCCCCAGTGGTGGATGTTTGACAGCTACTCACATATAAGAGCAGGTGATGCCCATGGTGATGTGGTTTATTGGTGTATCATCGCCCTGAGCAGTTATATTAAAATTACAGGTGATGCACAGTTTTTAGATGAAGTTTTACCCTATTTCCATGGAAGTGATCAAGATCAACCTGAAGAATCATCCCTGGGTGAACACCTGGACCGGCTGATAAAAATGATCACAGATTCTTTCATCCCCGGCACTTCGCTGGTTCCTTTTGGTGGAGGTGACTGGAATGATTCGTTGCAACCCGTAAGTAAAGACCTGGCTGAAAGGATGATCTCCAGCTGGACCGTTCAAATGAATTATCAGGCATTTGATCAGCTTACACAGGTTTACGAATTGGCAGGCTATCATGATAAAGCCCGACAGTTGAAATATATCTGTGGAAAAATAAAATCCGATTTTAATCAATACCTGGTGAAAGATGGTATCGTTGCCGGATACGGACTTACCGAAACGGATGGTAGCATAAGCGTGTTACTGCATCCTTCTGACAAAACTACGGGCATCAAATACTCTGTTCTTCCGATGAACCGTGGCATAATCAGTGGAATTTTTACGCCCGAACAGGCTGTTAAACACCAGGAAATTATTGAAAAACATTTGAAAGGTCATGATGGTGTGCGGCTTATGGATCGACCGCTTAAATACAGGGGTGGCATACAAAAGATCTTTCAACGGGCAGAAAGCAGCACCTACTTTGGTCGGGAAATAGGGCTTATGTACATACATGAACATATCAGGTATGCCGAATCTCTTGCCATTACCGGTAACCCGGAAGCATTTGTCAAAGCTTTAAGACAATCCATACCTGTGAGTTATCGGGAAGTTGTTCCCTGTGGCGACATAAGGCAGGCAAATTGCTATTACAGCAGCTCTGATGTGGTTTTCAAAAACCGTTATGAAGCAGACCTACGATACGATGAAATAAAAACCGGAAACATCACGCTCAAAGGTGGCTGGCGCATATACTCAAGCGGCCCGGGAATCTTTACAGGATTAATTGTAACCCGTTTACTGGGCATCAGAACAGAGCATGACAAAATCATATTTGATCCTGTAATGCCTGTTTCTTTTAATGGATTAACGGCAAATATATCTTTTATGGGTTTTCCGTTGCAGTTTGTTTATAAGATTAGCGGCAAAGGTTTTGAACCCCAAACGTTGAGGATAAACAAAAAAGAAATAAAATTCAACAATGAAAAAAATTTATACAGGGCGGGCGGAGCTATCATTGATAAGAGATTACTTATGAACGTGTTGAAACCGCAAAAAAATATTATTGAAATTGAACTGTAACAACTAAATAAATCAGAAAACCCAGATTTACATTTATGAAATTAAAAAAAATAAAATTTCTGTTTCTTATACATCTCACTCTTTTTTTGGCATGCAACCCCGAAGAAAAAGATACTGCCAGATATGAGATGGAGCAATTTATCAATGATTTGATGAAAGAAATGACTTTTGAAGAAAAAATTGGTCAGTTGACTCTTTATACCAGCGATATGGATCATACCGGACCTTATGTGAGAGATCAGTATATTGAAGAAATCAAAGCAGGACGTGTAGGTGCCATTTTTAATGCCTACACCGCAGAGTATACATATAATCTGCAGAAAATGGCTGTAGAAGAAACCCGTTTAGGTATACCTATGCTATTCGGCTATGATGTAATTCATGGCCATCGTACCATATTTCCCATGCCCATAGGAGAAACAGCTTCTTGGGATATGGAAGCTATAGAACAATCAGCCCGTATCGCAGCCATTGAAGCAACAGCCGAGGGTTTGCACTGGACCTTTGCTCCTATGATTGATGTTACCCGCGATCCACGCTGGGGAAGGGTTGCTGAAAGTTCGGGTGAAGATCCTTTCCTTACTGCCCAGGTGGCAAGAGCCAAAGTGCGTGGTTACCAGGGAGATGATCTGAAACAGCTCCATACCATGCTGGCAACGGCAAAGCATTTCGCTGCCTATGGCGCTCCACAGGCGGGAAGAGATTATCATACAGTTGATATGTCGGAAATAACCCTGCGGAATAATTTTCTGCCACCATTTGAAGCTTTGGTTGAGGAAGATGTTGCCACTTTTATGACTGCTTTCAACGAACTATTTGGTGTGCCCGCCTCTGGCAGTAAGTACCTGTTAACTGATATACTCAGGGATGAATGGAATTTTGATGGTTTTGTGGTAACCGATTATACTTCCATTAATGAAATGGTTCCCCATGGTTTTGCCAGGGATGAAAAACATGCTGCAGAACTGGCCATCAATGCAGGGGTTGATATGGATATGCAAGGGTCGGTTTTCATTGACTACCTGGCCGAACTGGTTGATGAAGGAAAAGTGAGTGAAAATACTATCGATAAAGCGGTGAAAAGAATTCTTACCATGAAATATAAACTGGGACTTTTTGAAGATCCTTATCGTTACAGTGATCCGGTAAGACAGGAAGAATTAGTAATGACAGATGAACACATTGAATTTGCGAGGGATTTTTCACGCAAATCTATCGTACTATTAAAAAACGAAAATAATACTCTCCCTCTTGCTGATGATGTGAAAAGCATTGCACTGATCGGTCCCATGGCCGACAACCAGAGAGATATGATAGGATCATGGTCGGCGGCAGGTGATTATACAAAAAGTGTTACCCTCCTGCAAGGTTTAAAAAACCGGTTAGGCAACCGAACCCTTATTAATTATGCCCGGGGGAGCACAGTTACTGAAGATGACAAAACCGGTTTCCCACAGGCCATAAGCGCTGCTGCTGCATCTGACGTGATAATCATGGCCCTTGGAGAGCATTACTGGCAAAGTGGCGAAGCAGCAAGCCGCTCTAATATTGACCTGCCGGGAGTGCAGGAAGAACTTTTCAATGAAATAGTAAATCTGGGCAAGCCCGTAATCGTAGTATTAATGAATGGCAGACCGCTGACTCTTGAAAACGTTGACAAAAAAGCTTCTGCTATTCTGGAAACCTGGTTCCTGGGAACCACTGCCGGTGATGCTATTGCCGATGTGCTGTTCGGAGATTACAACCCATCGGGCAAACTGCCTGTTACTTTCCCACGCAATGTAGGACAGATACCTCTTTTCTACAATCATAAAAATACAGGCCGACCCGAATCGGAAAGCAAGTTTACATCAAAGTATCTTGATGTGCCAAATTCTCCCTTGTATCCTTTTGGATATGGATTATCCTACACAACTTTTGAATACTCCGATATTACCCTGAGCTCAAATGAGATGAAAATGAACGATACACTCACTGCAAGTGTTTATATTAAAAACACAGGTGACAGAGCCGGAGAAGAAGTCGTTCAGTTATATATCCGTCAATTGGCAGGAAGCATTACGCGACCGGTAAAAGAGCTGAAAGCATTTCAGAAAATTATCCTTGAACCCGGTGAAAGTAAAGAAATTATATTTGATCTTACATGGAAAAATCTGGCTTTTTATAATGCTTACAACGAATTTAAGGCCGAACCTGGTGAATTTCATCTTTTTATTGGAACAAATTCCATTGATATTCAACAGGTTTCCTTTAACTTTATAGAATAAAATCAAAAATTCCGTCATGCAAGATTTTAACCCTAAAATCTTACATGATTTTTAATAACTCAAACTAATTATTAACTTAAAACTTTAAACCTATGAAAAAATTTACTTTTTTGTTAACATTGATCCTGGCTTTTACAGGATATTCATGGTCTCAGATAGTAGAAGACTATGAGCACATTGATTTGAACTGGTTTGAGGCAGGAGCTGAGGGCTATATGCATGTAGTTCCCAACCCTGATCCTGCCGGAAACTCCAGTGCATACGTGGTAGAATTCAGGCGCGGCGCTGATGGACAGCCCTTCGCAGGTTTCTTCTCAAGATTACCTGAACCCCTTGATTTAACAGAACACAAATATGTTTATGTTGATGTTTGGAAACCTGTCATCAGTCCGGTTGTTTTTAAACTGGAGCCCGATGATGCAGATAACATTGAAATTCCCAGTATGTTCCCCCAAACAAAGGTTAATGAATGGGAAACTATGGTCTTCGATTTCTCTGAACAGGATGGTCTTTTCGAAGTGATAACTTTCTTCCCCGACTTCCCTGAAACAGTTGAGCATGAAGAAGATATTTTTATCTATTTCGACAACATCAGGGTAGGCGGACCACCGGAAGAACCAGAGGAAGGGGTTTTCCTCGCCTGGAATATTGGTTCTTCAGCAAGTACACCAGAATTTCGCGATGAATACTACAGTGTATGGATTTCAACAACAGGTACGAATCCTGAAGACTTTACCATGGTATTCGACGAGACTTTGCCCACTGATGTGGACGGATGGGCTTATCAACCGAGAGAAATTGACATATCTGAATATGCCGGTGAAGATATTTATGTAACTTTCAGACATCATGAAAGTACTGATAACGATCGCCTGGTACTTTATGATGTGAAGCTTTATGAATACACGACGGAAGAAAAAACTGAAATTGTTTACTTCTCGGAAGATTTTACTGATGGCGTTGATCATGAAGATGGTATAGACTGGCTGCCTGACGGATGGGTTGCAGTTGATAACGATGGAGATGAATATAACTGGTATTTTGAACAGTTTGAAGGTGATGGCTATATGCTCAGCAAGTCATGGGATGATGGTACCCCTCTCAATCCCGATAACTGGCTGATTACTCCATCTATAACACTTGACATCAGGAAAACAGCCAAACAAGAAGGTTACGTAGTTGAAGACTTTGAGTTTATTACTATGAATATTATGCTCGGAGGCGAAGAAGACAATAGTAATTTCCGGATTATTCCCAATCCCGATCCTGCCGATGTAAACCTAAGCAGTCATGTTGTAAGATTTCACAGAAGTCAGTTTGGTGTGCCATGGGGCGGATTCTTTTCACCACTGCCCGAGCCTGTGAATATGGACGAGAATAAATATGTGTTGGTGGATGTGTGGAAACCCCGCATCAGCCCAATCAAATTTAAAGTTGAAGGTGGACCAGGAGGCACTTTTGAGTTGGAATCCATTGAACCTCAAACCAAGGTTGAAGAATGGGAAACCATGGTATTCCATTTCCCCGAGGCTGATGGAGATTATCCTATAATTGCCTTCATGCCCGACTTTGAAGATCCTCTCGCACTTGATGATGACATAGTTATTTACTTTGATAACATCAGATTTTCAAGTACACCTACCTCATCAGAGGAGCCGGTATACACCGAAAATGAAATAACTATTTTCCCAAATCCGGCCAACCAGATCGTAAATGTATCTGCCGAAGCCAATGCCGAAGTGGCATTGTATGATATTACCGGTAACCTTATCAATAAAAAAGTTGCCGGCATTGACAGTGTTACATTTGACGTTTCAGAACTGGCAAAAGGTATCTACCTTATTAAAGTGACCCAACAAGGTGAAACCTTTTCCGGAAAATTGCTGGTGTATTAAACAAAACTGATTATTAAAAATTAACCCGGGTTATCAATGACCCGGGTTTTTTTCATCTTAAACCCTATATTTGTAAGGTGATTATTTGAATCAAAAAATAAAATGTATTTTTAAAGCCGCTGAAAAGGGATTATTATTTCCTTGTAAAGTAAATTGAATTAGGAAAAAATAATAACATTTGACATAATGTAAATCAAAAAAACAGACAAGCTATGAATAAACTTTCCAATGATTTTGCAGGTGAGAGCAACCTGCCAAGAGTAATTTTCCTATCGGTGGTTGCTGCCCTTGGGGGTTTTCTTTTTGGATTTGACAGTGGTGTAATCAATGGTACGGTAGATGCTTTACAAGGGGCTTTTGATTCTGATGCTGTAGGAACGGGCTTCAATGTTGCTTCTATGCTGCTGGGCTGTGCTGCAGGGGCCTTTTTTGCCGGTACACTGGCCGATAAATATGGCCGGAAGCAGATACTGATCCTGGCTGCTATGGCTTTTATTATCAGTGCCTGGGGATCAGGGATCTCATCATCATCAACTCAGTTTGTGGTATTTCGTGTGCTGGGCGGGCTGGCAGTAGGAGCTGCAAGTATCCTTTCCCCGGCATATATCGGAGAGATTGCACCTCCGCATATAAGGGGCAGGCTAATTTCTTTACAGCAACTCGCCATAGTAGTGGGATTATTTCTTGCTTTTTTCAGCAATTATAATCTTGCCATTATTTCCGGCAGCGCATCAGAAACTATGTGGTGGGGTTACCAAACCTGGCAGTGGATGTTTTGGATGGAACTGATTCCAGCATCGTTGTTTTTTCTGCTTTTATTATTTATCCCCGAATCACCCCGCTACCTCGTAGCCAATGACAAAATAGAAAAGGCATTGAATGTACTTGCCAGCATTACAAATCTGGAACTGGCGAAGAAGCAGATAGAAGACATAAAAACCACTGTAATTCGTGCCCGTAAACCAAGGCTTTCAGATATTATTAACTCCAAAACCGGTAAGTTACATCCTATAATCTGGGTGGGTATTGCACTTGCTGCCTTACAACAATTTACCGGTATCAATGTGGTATTTTACTATGGTTCAATTTTATGGCAAGCTGCCGGTTTTACTGAAGCAGATGCCCTGCTTACCAATGTAATAAGCGGTAGTGTAAATGTAATATTTACTTTTGTTGCCATTTACCTGGTAGACAGAGTAGGTCGTAAGCCTTTGCTCATGATCGGAGCACTGGGACAGGCAGTAATGCTGGGATTACTGGCATTTATTTTTGCTACCGGAGCAAGTGATGCTGCCGAGGGTATAGAAATGGGCGGAAGAAGTGGTATTCTGGCTTTGGTTGCTGCCAATGGATACATTGCATTCTTTGCCTTTACCTGGGGCCCCATCATGTGGGTTATGCTGGGTGAAATGTTTTCAAATAAATTCAGAGGGGCTGCACTGGCAGTGGCAGGTTTGACACAATGGGGTTCCAACTTCCTTATAACAATAACATTTCCTGTACTTCTGGCAAGTATTGGTTTGGGAGTTTCATATGGAATTTATGCTGCTTTCGGTATAATAGCTTTTGTAATTGTAAGAAAATATGTTACAGAAACCAAAGGAAAAACCCTGGAAGATATATCAAGAGAACAGGACTAATCATTACAACCAACCAACCTGAAAAAAACCCGGAACATCTCATGAATGTTCCGGGTTTTTTTTTCTCTTTAAAAGAACATTAAAATTCTTTGATTCTGATGTTTCTGAACCATACATCATCACCATGGTCCTGTAAGGAAATGTATCCTGGTTCATACTTCCCAAACCATTCATATTCGGCAAATTTACTTTCTTCTATCATGCTCTCCCAATCAGGAGTACCTAAATGATACTCAAGTACAACTTCGCCGTTTTGTTTGTGTACAACAGTACCTCTGTAAACTATTACTTCTGCAAGGTTCCATTCGCCGGCAGGTTTAGCATTTTGCGGTTTAGCAGGGATCATATCATAGAGTGAACCTGCCTGCCTGTTCCCGTCAACACCCAGATTGGCATCAATGTGCCTTTCATTGTCAAGAATTTGCATCTCAGGAGCTGATTTCCAGATAGGTTCGCCTTCAATTTCCTGACCGAGGTAGAAGATACCACTGTTGCCACCTTCCGATACTTTCCATTCAAGTTTCAGGTGGAAATCAAGAAATTTCTGGTCATAAATAATATCACCACCCTGGCCACCGGCTTCTCCGGTGCCCGCTCCTTCAACTTTTAATGCACCTTCTTCGATGGTCCAGCCACCTTCAGGAAAAGCATCCTGGTTGTAACCACGCCATCCATCAAAAGATTCCCCGTCAAAAAGCAGGAAGAATCCATCTTCTTTTTCCTCTTCTGTAAGAGTGTTCATTGGTACTTCGTCCATCTCGTCCATTTCATCATCTTTTTCTTCTGCTTCCTGTCTTGGGCCACCACATGAACTAAGCATGATACCGCCGACAAAAAACAGGCTCATTACTAAATAGATTAATCTGTTCTTCTTCATTTTTCTTAGTTTTTAAATTAACAATTTATTTCTGTATTAAGCCGGCATGGGGGGTAAATCCCATCCTTCTCTGTAGTTATGTTTAATGAGCTCCTGTGAGAATGTTTTCGCATTTAGGGGCTCTGTCATGGTTTTGTCAAAGGTAGGATGCCCGTCGGTGATCTGGAAACCGTCTTCAATGACAATTCTCAGTGTTTCATCATTACCAATATTGGTAAACTCCATGTTTTCGCCATCCCAGTGCAGTTCTTTGTGCAATTCCTGCAAGCGCACTGCCAGCACACCCATTACCACCATTTCGTTAAACGGACCAGCTTCATGGAATGCTGATGAAGTTTCACGGCGGTCTTCAGGACTTTCCTTACAAGCCCTAACCCAATCCATTTCGTGCGTAAGGATGATCCGGCGTTCTGTTTTCGGAGCATCGGGTATACGTCCTGAAAGCAGCCATGGCTGACGTCCGTAGCAACCTACATGCAATGTGTCTTTTGATCCGTAGAATAAAACGCCGCCGCCATCAACATTCATATTCTTTCCGGCCGGCCAGTTATCAGGCTGCAATGGTTGCAGACCGCCATCATACCAATGCACTTCCACTTCTGGCATACGCACTCTTCTCTCTCTCTGGCGTTCAGGGAATACGATACGCACTTTTTCAGCAACCGGAGCACTATCCTGCAACAGCAAAGTAGAACTGCCCTGCACCTTTGTGGGATGACCCAGGTTGAGCGCTTTAAAAACAGGATGTAAGATATGACATGCCATATCTCCCAGGGCACCGGTACCAAAATCCCACCATCCACGGAAATTCCAGGGAGTATAGATTTCGTTGTAAGGACGCATTTGGGCCGGCCCGATAAACAGATCCCAGTTTAATGTTTCCGGAACCCATTGCCCCTGTCGGGGAGTATTTAAACCTTGCGGCCATATTGGGCGATCAGTGAATGCTTCAACACGTGTAACTTCACCGATCTCACCACTCTGAATCCATTCTTTCACCAGTGAAACACCTTCTTCAGAAGCACCCTGGTTACCCATTTGTGTAGCAACTTTATATTTTTCTGCAAGCTTTCTGAGCAACCTTGATTCATAAACAGTATGCGTAAGAGGTTTCTCAACGTAAACATGTTTACCCAAAGTCATTGCATGAGCCGCTACAGCAGCATGCGAATGATCGGCTGTGGCAACAACCACTGCATCAATGTCGTTGATCATTTCATCATACATTTTGCGCCAGTCCCAATATTTCTTTGCATTTGGGAAATAATCAAAACAACCTTTGGCATAGCGCCAATCTACATCGCAAAGAGCCACAATGTTTTCCGTTTGCATGGCGCGCATCAGGCCGAAACCTTTGCCTCCTACTCCAACTCCTGCAATATTCAGCTTATCACTGGGCGCTTTGTAGCCCAAACCACTGATCACTGTGCTGGGCAAAATAGTAAACCCCGCAGCAGCAACAGCTGAACTTCCGATAAACTTCCTGCGTGTTAATTGATCTTTCATTTTTTTGAAGATTTGGTGAATACATAAGTTTGATTAAGATATTTTTTGTGATGCATAATTTGCAAATTATTGCGAATTTAACCTGTTACAATTTGTTTTTTATCATCATCCCAAAAAGTTTTTTTACCTGACCTGTAAGAAATGGTACCCATATGAGCTGTTATGGCTTCTTCAACTGATTCTTTAATACCGCAACTTACCGGTGTACCGTAACGAATGGCATCAAGCCATTCCTTGATATGAAGGTGAGCAGTGTCAACCTGCTGACCCCCTCTGAAGGTATAAAGCAATCCCCTTTGGGCAAAATACTGCTCGGTGGGCGATGAAATGGCATCTATTCCCTTACCCGGAACATGCGTTATCATGGGTCTTTCGGTAGGAATAATACCATCCTGGATAGCTCCCTGATATCTTGTGGATTCCCGGTCAGCATAAACCACAAGGTCATTATCAAGCTCCATGTATCCGTCATGACCGAAGAAAGTCTTTTTCCTGTGTTGGCCATTTGCCAGAGTAGCACTGTACAACAGATTCATTTCAAGTTTGGGAAACTCATAACTTACATGCAATACATCGGGTACAGTGCGCCCATCTTTCCAGTAATAAATCCCTCCTGTGGCTGCTGCCGAATGCGGGATACCCACATTTAACACCTGGTTTATCACATCGTATTCATGGGTAAAAAGATCGCCGGTTAGCCCTGTGCTGTAATCCCACCAGCAACGCCAGCGGAAAAAGCGCTCGGCGCTGAACGGGTGATCCGGTGCTGACCCCAGGAATTCATTCCAGTCGATGGTTTGCGGGCTGGCATCGGGATGAATATCATATACCCAGGCACCCCAGGGTGAATTACGATTGGTATATGTTTCAACAAGTGAAATTTTGCCCAGGATATTTTTTTTAATTACATCTATGGCTTTATGGTGGCTTTCAATCTGGCGGTTCTGATGCCCTAGCTGAAAAACTACATTATTTTCGTTGAGTGCTTTTTCAATTTCAAAGGTTTCTTCCACAGTGAGACTGAGAGGCTTTTCAGCATAAACATGCTTACCGGCCTTTGCAGCTTCAATGATCATTTGAGCATGCCAGTGATCGGGGGTTGAAATAACAACTGCATCGATATCATCAGAGGCAATTAGTTCTTTATAGTTTTTGTAAACCTTTGCCGGATTGGATCTTTGTCCGTTTGAACCGGTACGGTATAAATTCGCAGATGCTTCAAGGGCTGCCTGGCGGTGCACACTGAAAACATCACAAATGCCGCTTATAGAAACATTCAGGTCCTGTTGCTGCCTGTATATTTCCAACCGGTTATCCTGTTTATTATTAAGGGCCGATTCGGTCCATTCATCAATCCAGCGGGGCTGGATAAAACCCATGGCACGCATAAGATAAAGCCCTCTGCCTCCCGTACCGATAACACCTATTCTGAGCGGTTTTTCATCTGAATGGCGTTCGGGTATAAAAGCAGGAGCTTCGGACGTTGTATCAAGTCTAAGGGTTTTAAGTAATTTGTTATGCTTATATTGTTCAAGTTGATTTTTCCTGAAAGCTCCATAGAGCAAAGCACCGGCAAAAGGTATTGTGACAAGGCTCTTCAGCAGATCTCTGCGCCCGATACCACCAGGTTTATTATTATTTTCAGAAAAATTGATATTCGTATTCTCTTTCATTTATTTTTTCCTGAGATTTTTGAGTAAACGATCGATTCCAATAATGTGTCCTGTGGGAAAAGCAAACAATACGGCTACAGCAAGCAATTCAATCAGGTTTTTATTTACCCACAAATAGCTGCCTTCTCCCGGGAAAATATAATCAGCCATCATAAGTGGCGGATGGGCCACATAATAGAAAAGTAACAACAGGAGTGCGCCTGCTTTTGCCAGATTAGTAAAAATACCAGCGATCATGGCAAAACCAATGACTGTAAGTCCCCACATATTAAGGAAATCAATCACATTTAAAAGAGCCGGGTTGGCAGCCATGTTCATGAAAAATTCAGAAAACCAACCTTTGCTATCCATCAGGTAGGCGTATGAAGACCAACCAGGCTGCAACAGTTTAACTATACCTTCATACATTAAATGCCAGCCTATTGCTACCCGCAAAGCCACCAGTAATATAAGCTGTGTACGGGTATAAACAGTATTCTTAGTCATGAAAACAAATTAAATAACCGTAAAAAGATCAGATAAAATCAGCATTTAAAAGATAATCAAGGCTCATTTCAACACTAACAAGCGGGTCGTGATTATAATCCTCCACTTCAACTACAATAAACTTACGCCCTGAGCTTTGATCTTCAGTAAAGATCTTTTCAAAATCTATTTCACCACTTTGCCCCAGTTCGGCATAATCCTTCACGTGCCAAACCTCGAAGCGACCGGGATATTTTTCAAAATACTCAAGCGGATCGGCCCCACCTTTATAAAACCAGTACAGATCGGGCTGAAAAAAAACAAGCTCAGGATCAGTATTTTCAATCATATGCTGCAGAACAACAACACTGTCAAGCGTTTCAAATTCAACAGCATGGTTATGAAATCCGAAAAGCATATCTTTTTCCCCGGCCATTCTTCCCACGTTATTAAACATACGGATATACCTGTTGAGCACTTCCATATCCTGTACAGCAGCACTTCCCATAGAGGCCTGTACTATATATTTAACACCGGCTTTACTATGAGCTTCAATACATTGATCCCACCATTCCATTACCTGCTCATGATCCAGTCCTTCAACGGCCAGCATAACGTGTGAACTTAAAAAATCCATACCGCTTGACTCTACCAGATCTTTAAATTCTTCAGGTTCCATACCGTAAAATTTGCCATTACTGTATCCGGCGGCTTCAATGAATTTATATCCCATTTCACCTAATTGTGCAAGTGTGGCCTCAGGGTCATCCTGCATTGCATCTCTTACCGACCAGAGTTGAATACCAATATATTTCTCTTCCATAGGGGTTGAACATGAAATGATTATTGCAACTGAAAAAAAGCACATAACTCTTCTCCAGAACAAATTTGTTCTTAAAAAACGTTTAATAGTTTTCATAATAAAAAGTATTTTTTTAGTGATAAGGTTTTTAGCGAATGATGCACTAAATTACAATCATAGCAAGGCATAAAAATAAGGGATTATTCCCGAATTACCAACCTTGCTTCGTAAGGGTTTTCATTTTTTTTCCGGGATTTATTTTATTTGTCCTGACTTAGTCAGAAAATACATTTAAAACAGTAGAAAAGCTCCCATATTCAGCGAAGATGAAGAACAAATCTAAAAAATAGAAAGCCCCCTTTGCTTATTCAACAAAGAGGGCTGGAGAAAAAGATAATTTGCAGTTACATGTATTTATAAAGCACTACTTTTGATTTTATCGGTTTCTGAGATACCTTCTGTTATTTCAATATTAATGCCGTCAGAAATGCCTGTTTTAACAGGCCTTTTTTCAAATACCTGGGGCTCAGTTTCCACTTCTACATATACATCACCGTTATCAAAGATTAATACACTTTCTTCAAGGGCAAGAACACTATCACGACGTTCCAGCACGATATCGGCAGTTGCACTATAGCCGGCACGAATGAAATGGGTTTCATCGAGTTTTACAGCAGCCCGTATTTCAAATTGTATGGCCCCACTGTCTTCAACACCTTTGGGTGAAATATGCTCCAACTCTGCAGTGAAGTTGGTTTTATCAATAGCACCAATATTTAGAATCAGATCCATTCCTTCTGAAATTTTTCCTACTTCTGATTCATCTACTTTTCCCTTAAAGATCATTTCGCCCATATCTGCCACAGTAACGATTGTTGTGCCTGCATTGAAGTTATTGGCTTCAATAACTGAGTTACCCACTTCAACCGGAACAGAAAGCACCATGCCATTGATGGTTGAACGAATAAGGGTATTGCTCGTTTCGCCTGAACTGCGAATCACTCCATCACGCACGAGCTGAAGATTATTTTCAGCTGACTCCAGTTCTTGCTCAGCATTCTTCAATGCAATGCGATAGGGAATAAATTCTGACTCAGCAATAACTTCCTTTTCAAAAAGCTGTTGCTGGCGATTAAAATTGATACGGGCCTCTTCAAGAGAAATTTCTGCGCGGTTTACCCTGCTCTCTGCCGCATTAAGATTTACCATATTGGGTACAATTCTTATGCGTGCAATGATTTGGCCATTGGTTACTACTTCACCCTCAGCTACAAATATTTGATCAATGATACCCGAAACCGTTGGTTTGATCTCAATTTCATTACGGGGAACCACTGAGCCCGTGGCGACTGTTTTACGGATAATATCAGTATAAAAGGGTTCTGTTGTTGAATATTCTATGGGCCGGCTTTTGGATTTTGAATAGAGAAACCCTATAGTTCCGGCGAATATGCCAAGGATTATAATGATTCCGAAAATTCTTAGAAACTTTTTCATTGTATAATATTTTTTTATGGTTTTTCAATTATTGATTTGATCTTGTTTTTTAATTAGCATTTTTATTATGAGAATTCTTTTTATTCATCGCGCAGCGCATCAATAGGTTTTATTTTTACAGCTCTGTTTGCAGGAATTAACCCTGCCACAGCACCTGCAACAATCAAAATAACCAATGCTATTACAGCAATATTGAAATCAACTCCCGGATTCCGGAATGCCTGATTTTCACCACCACTTGCCATAAGTAATTTATTGATCATCTCCAGCAGAAAAACAGCAACAGACAACCCGAAATAACCTGCCAGTGTGGTGAGAAAAACCGATTCGGTAATTATCTGGCTTATTATTTTTCGCGGAGTGGCACCCAATGCTCTTTGTATACCTATTTCCTTTGTGCGTTCTTTTACTACAATAAGCATAATGTTACTGATACCAATTACTCCTGCGAGTAAAGTACCTATTCCAACAATCCAGATCAACACATCTATTCCCAGGAAAAGACCTGATACTTTTTTAAACTCTTCATCCAGGTTCACTCCGGTTACAGCCTGACTATCAGCAGGATTAATCTTATGTCTTCTTTTCAGCAGTTCTTTTGCCTTCTCGTCGACCACACTTGCAGGGATACCGTCTTTTGCTGTCATGGCAAACCATCCTACCATATCACCGTAATTGTAGGTTTGCTGAAGCGTTGTAAAAGGAATGTAAATACTTTGTGCCTTATCTCCACCAAAACCTATGTTGCTGTTTAGCGGACTGAAAACACCAACTACCTGAAAATACACACCGTTTATTCTTATGTATTTACCAATAGGATTTTCATCCGCATCAAAGAGAATTTCTTTTACCATATCCCCGATTACTGCAACTTTTCGTTTGTGGTTCAGATCGAGGTGGTTCAGAAACCTTCCGTTCAACATCTTAACCGGATCAATGAGGTTCCATTCAGGATAATCGCCATTGACTGTAAACGAACCTGTTTTAATACCTCTTACAACATTATCTGTAGCTGATGATCCGCCACGGGCCTGCAAACGAGGTGCAATAACATCCAATTCCGGAATGTTTTTACGCAGTGCATCAATATCATCATTACGAAAGTTAAAACGTCGTCCCCTTGGAAATCCTGCAAATGGCTCTGTGGTGGGTTGTGTCCACAGGAAAACACTGTTTGTGGCAAAATCTTTCATGCCCTCAAAAACAGCATTCTGAAGTCCACGTCCGGATCCCAGCATGATGATAAGCATAAAAATACCCCAGAACACACCAAAAGCTGTAAGGAATGTGCGCATTTTATTCTTTTTCAGCGCAGCAAATATTTCCTGCCATTTATCTAAATCAAACATTTCTATAATTTTTCAAAAATCATTTAATCCAAATACAAATTGAAAACATATAAACTTATAAACCCATATACCAATCCACTTAATAAACCCTCGCTATTCATCTCTCAATGCCTCAATGGGTTTTATCCTTGCCGCTCTCTGCGCCGGAACAAAGCCGGCAAAAGCCCCTGCAACAATAAGCAAAACTGTGGCACTGATGGCAATTCCAAAATTTGCTGAAGGATCAGCAAAAAAATCAGTATCTATTCCGGATAAAAGCTCAAGAAGACCTACACCCAGAACAAGACCGATATATCCGGCGAAAGTAGTGATCAGAACCGATTCGAAAAGAATAAGGGATATAATCGAAAATGGAGTTGCTCCCAAAGCTTTTCTTACACCAATTTCGCGGGTGCGTTCTTTTACCACAATGATCATAATATTGCTTACTCCAACTATTCCGGCGATTATGGTTCCAATCCCAATGATCCAAACAAACAATCTTATACCTTTAAAAATGCTTTGCATCTGCATATAATTTTCAAAGCTGTTCCAGGTGCCCAACGCACGACGGTCCTCTGCATCAAAATTATGAACAGCAGCAAGTCTGTTCCTTATATCCTGCTCTACACTTTGAGCTTCTTCTATAGTGTTTGCTTCAATAGTCATTGATATTTCATGCAAACGGTTACCCCCGCTGAAAACCATCTGAGCAGTTGATATAGGCACATATATCAGACGCATATTATTGCTGTTGTTGCTTTCATCCTTAAAAAAACCCACCACTTTAAAAGGAATACCGTTTACAAGAATATATTTACCCAGAGCATCAGATGCATCATCTTTGAAAAGTACATCCCTCACTTCGGTACTTATAATTGTTACCTTCCTTTTATCTTTAATATCGAGTTGATTGATGTATCTGCCTTCAGTAATTGTCAGGGCTTCAATAAATTCATATTCGGGATGCACATTGCGGATACCGAAAGAATGTATTTCATTGTTATAGGTAACCTGGTTGCCCCAAAAGATATTAAAACGGCCTGATATAAATTCTCTTTGCTCAATATTGTTCTTTAAATTTGAATAATCATCATTTGTAAAGCGGACCTGTCTTCCCGGATTCATACCATTATACGCAATACTTGTTCGGCCGGTCCAGATCCAGAGAGAGTTTTTTGCTGCTCCCCTGAACTGGTTTTCAAACCCGTTTTCAAGCCCCTTGCCCGATCCAAGCAAAATAATCAGCATAAAAATTCCCCAGGCCACACTAAATCCTGTGAGAATGGTTCTGAGTTTATTCTTTTTTATAGTGGCCAGGATCTCCTGCCATTTATCAAGGTCGACCATTATCTCTGATATTTTTTAGTCAATTTATTTAAGTCTTAACTCCGGGTAATTTTCTCATTTAGCTATACCAAATGAGCATAATCCTGAATTGTTTCCGGGATATAATCAGTTTCAATATTGCCATCTTTTAGTTTTATCACACGGCGGGTCATGCGCGAAATATCGGTTTCGTGGGTAACAATAATAACTGTAATGCCTTCCTGGTTAATGCTTTTAAGTATATCCATTACTTCATAAGAAGTAGATGTATCAAGAGCTCCGGTGGGTTCGTCAGCGAGTATTACTTTTGGATCAGCTATTAACGAGCGTGCAATTGCCACCCTTTGTTTTTGACCGCCTGAAAGCTCATTGGGCATATGCTCTGCCCACTCAAGCAAGCCTACCTTATCAAGATACTCCATGGCAATTTTATTACGCTTCTTTCTACTGATATTTTTGTAGTAAAGAGGGAGAGCAACATTTTCCAATGCATTTTTAAAAGAGATAAGATTAAATGACTGGAAAACAAACCCGATATATTCGTTGCGTAAAAGTGCAGCTTTTGTTTCTGAAAGGTCAGCAATAGGCTTCCCTTCAAGCAGGTATCTGCCTTCATCATAATTGTCTAAAATACCCAGGATGTTAAGCAAAGTAGATTTTCCTGAACCTGAACTTCCCATAATGGAAACCAGTTCACCCTTTTCAATTTCAAGATCAATTCCCTTGAGTACATGCAAGGAATTTAAACCTAATTTATATGATTTATGAATATTCTGTAAGCTTATCATTTGTAAACATGTTTTAGTTTGGCTAATATCTTATCTAATATCAAACCAAAACAGGTAAAAATCTTATCTTCTGATTGTTACACAAATAATGCTTCATTTGAATAAAAACTGGTTGTACGTGTCCGCACAAATTTTGTACGGTTCCGAACATTCAGCAAATACTGACCTTAAGGGGCTGAAAAAACATGGTTGTATCGGGAAAAACGGAGAAGAGAGATCACCGGGTGCGACATTTTCCGGTTTTGACCAGAAAAAATTCAAAAAAAAACTATTTTTGCGCCTGATTTATTAAGGAATTAACACTTATGATTTTGCATTTAATGTATTGAAACAACATTCTTTCCAATATTCATTATACAGAATATTATAATTGTAAATTCAAATATTCACAAAACGATAAACGATGGAGTATTTTTCCGATCAAATGGCCAATGCCCACATTCTTAATCAATTCTGGCTGACTTTCCTGCTGGTAATATCCATGGTGCTGGTATCCCGAACCTTTGTTGCGGGTACGAGATACTCACCAATCCTTATCATTGTGGTTTTCGGCCTTATCATGGGTTATGTTCTTGTAGCAACAGGAATGGGCACACCGGGACTTAACGAATTTCGAATTGTAGATTTTACCAGCAAAGTAACCATAACGGCACTTATTGCATCCTTTTTTGTTGGAGGGCAAGAGATTAAGAAAATTATCTCCAGCCAGGAAATAGATAAGAAGGATATTGTTGTTCCCTCTGATGAAGAAATGTTTCTGGGAACAAAATTTACACAATTCATGTTCCTGATCCGCTCATTCTTTGTTTTGATCGGAATTGAATCAATGAAAAGAGTAATTATTGGTTATAACAACAATGAACCACTGGATAATTTTTATCCTTTGCTGGGTTACCTGGGGCTTGTAGGTTCCATTATTTTGATTGATTATCGTGCCAAGATCACCAATAAACCTGTTTACATCCGTAAAGGGATAATAGAAACTGCCATGATCCTTGGAATACTTGTATTGTCATGGCATATAGCAAAGTGGATAAGACCTGCCATTGCCCTGCCCGAAATTTTCTTTGCAATGATCCTTTCTGTTACTTTCGGCATGATCTTTTCGCGATGGAAATTTGGCCCCACAATCCGTTCGCTATTGTTTGCCGGAATTCCGGTAGTACTTGCTGCCAATTTCATGGTTGGCGGGTCAAGAATAGCCGAAGCTTTTTCACTTTCAGGTATGACTTCGGTTTTGTCATTTGGGTTTTTTGGTCAGTTGTTATGGATGTTCGGCGGATTATCCATACTTATTTGGTTAGGCAAAGCAAATAACATACGTAACCTGGCACCCGGCATGGCAGGCTCTCTTTCGCACTCGGGATTAACCGGTGCCTGCACAGCGGGCGATTTAGGACCTGAAGCTCAGATAAGAGCTCCCATTATGATTAACATTCCTTTTATCGGTCATATTTTTGTTTTTTCTATTCTGGCAGCAAGTGCCACTACAGGTGAGCTGCTTATTCCCCATACTTTAATGGTGGTTGCTGTAGGACTTCTACTTACATGGTGGGCCCTTGTAACACTCAGAAAAGCCAGTAATAAGGATGCAAAGGAAATCCGCGGATTGATGATCTTTTCATTGGGATGGCAGCTGTTTGCTGTATTCGGTGGCTTGCTTATTCTAAATCTTGGAGGTATGGGGCTGAATGATTCTGTAATGGCCAATGCTTCCGCTATTTCCCACTTTGGACTTTTTGCAGCAATACAAGGAGGTATGTTTGGCGAACAAGCTGCCAGTTTGATTGCTTTTGTTTTTGCCATGCCTTTCCTGGTTCACCCGCTGGTTTTTGGTATTTTCGGAAAAACAGCTGAAAACAACGGAATAATGCCCAAAACCATAGTTTTCATTCTCGCAGTACTTGGCCTGCTGGGCGTAAGTTATGCTTTATTCTTTTAAAAAAAAATAGTATGTCCGGTACAACAGAAAATTATATCCATTCGTATTCGTTCAAAGTGAAACCTGAAGATATTGATCAGCTTGATCATGTTAACAACGTGGTTTATGTGCAATGGATTCAAGATGCAGCAGTGAGCCATTGGAACAGTGTGGCACCTGATAATATTAAGGAAAAATTTGTTTGGGTAATTGTAAGACATGAGATTGATTACAAATACCCTGCAAAGCTTGAAGAAGACTTATTGATCAGAACTTATGTAATTAATGCTCAAGGTGTAATTTCCGTAAGGAAGGTTGAAATATATCGAAAACACGACATGAAACTTCTGGTTGAATCACAAACCACATGGTGTATGATGGACTCCGAAACCTTTCGCCCCGCCCGCATTAATGATGAAGTAAAAACACTTTTCCTGCCGGATTGATCGATAGTTGTAGATGAGAATATTTTTTTGATCAAATAAAACATCGAAAAAAGCCCGGAAACATATGCAATGCTTCCAGGCTTTTTATTTTTGAAAAAAATTTTTCACTAGAAAGGGAGATCTCCATCATCAGCATCCTCAACAATTCCCGGATCCTGCGGAGCGGCAGAGCCTGAATCCTGAGAACCACTGCTATCAGACTTTGGCCCGCCCAAAAATGTCATTTGATTACCCATTATTTCGATAACATACTTTTTAACACCATCTTTATCGTCATAAGAGCGTGTTCTGATACGACCCTCAAGGTAAATGGAATTACCTTTTTTCAGGTACTTTTCTGCGAGTTCGGCCATCTGATTCCATAAAACAATGTTGTGCCATTCAGTAGATTCCTGCCTTTGCCCGTCTTTCCCCTTGAAATATTCAGTTGTAGCCAGAGAAAAATTTGCGACTTTGGCACCGCTTTCCAGATTTCTTACTTCAGGGTCTTTACCCAGGTTTCCAATTAAAATTACTTTGTTGACTCCTGCCATAATCTTCGTTTTTTGGTTTGACAAATATTAAGTTACCTAAATTTAAAACAAATTTTTTAAAATAACAAGCTTTTCCCTTCGCAACTTATATCTTTAGAGATAAACACTAAGTAGTAAGGGTAAAAGATATAAACCTTAATCCAACAGATCTTTTGCTTTTTCCAGGAATCGGGAAATCAAAACAGGTTTTCCTTTCTGAAGAAATTCATCAAATGTTACCCATTCAGCCTCATGTTCAAAGTTATGATAATAATCTTCAGGAAGGGTAATAATGCGAAAAAAGGCATGAATACGCTGATGGGTGAGCAAATGGGTAAAACGATATATTAATGTATTCGTGGGATTGATAAAATTACTATTATCCAGATTATTAAAAACCGGATGATTTTCCAAATGACCTGGGGCTAATTCTAACCCGGGTGTTTCTAACAACGGAAACTGATAAAGATTTTTCCATATGTCATTATGCGTCCTTTTCTCAATTGGGAAAACCTTTGAATCTTTTTTCTTCGCGATCAATACAAAAAAATGTAAATAACGATCTTTTTGTTTCTTTCTTTGCTTTTTCACCGGCAAACTCCTTTCAAGTCCGGTTTTCCTGGCAAAACAATCATTTGCTAAAGGACAAATTTCACATGTAGGCTTTCCGGGTTTACATACCATGGCTCCCAGATCCATCAAAGCCTGATTAAACATTCCAGGATTCTGCTGATCAATAAGTTCACTTGCAATTTCATGAATTTGCCTGGTAGTTTTAGTATCATCAACAGGATCTTCGATACCAAAAAATCTTGCAAGTACTCGTATAACATTTCCATCAACAGCAGCTGCAGGAGTATTGAACGCAATAGAACTGACTGCTGCTGCAGTGTATGGGCCTACACCAGGTAACTTTAATATTTCCTGGTAATCATTGGGAAAATCACCATTGTTGACCTTCACAATTTTTTTTGCTGCAGCATGCATATTTCGTGCGCGGGAGTAATATCCCAAACCCTGCCATAATAATAATATTTCATCCTCAGTTGCAGCAGCCAATGAATGTATATCAGGATATTTTTCCAGAAAACGATAGTAATATTCAATACCCTGAGCGATACGTGTTTGTTGCAGTATTATCTCCGAAAGCCAAATGTTATATGGATTGGAAGAATTTCTCCAGGGTAAGTCACGTTTATTTTTATTATACCACTGCAAAAGACGGTAAGAAAAATTCATTTATATTAGCAGATATTTTGAGTGAAAAAAATTACATAAAACATTGGCATAAAATTACATAAATTGTTTTCTTTAATGAGGAAAACCATTATCTTTGCAACCCGATTTTGAAAAAAATGAGCGTTAAAATTATAAAACTTAAACAAAAATTATCATGACTAAAGCAGAAATTGTAAATGAAATTGCCAACAAAACAGGAATTGAAAAAGTAGCTGTTCAGGCAACCGTTGAAGCCTTTATGAACACTGTCAAAAATTCACTTGTAAAAGGTGAAAATGTTTATTTAAGGGGATTTGGTAGTTTTATTATAAAAGAAAGAGCTGAAAAAACCGGAAGAAATATTTCCAAAAACACTACTATTATTATTCCCGCTCATAGCATACCTTCATTTAAACCTGCAAAAGAATTTGTAGGAGAAGTGAAAGAATCAGTGAAAGTAAAATAAACTGAAAATCGGGAATTATAATTAAAATAATTAATATTTAAATAATCAGTTATGCCGAGCGGAAAAAAAAGAAAAAGACATAAGATGGCTACGCATAAGCGCAAAAAGCGCCTGCGGAAAAACAGACATAAAAAGAAATAACAACCTGGTAAAAACGTTTTGTTTTTGGGGTAAATAAAATTACATAATGCCTCCGGGCGTTATGTAATTTTATTTAATCCGGCCTGCTTTCTGAACCTGTATCCTTCCGACCATTCATCTTTCTGGTTTTATGTTTCTTTATCCTTAACGTACTTAATACTTGTTCACACACCATAAGTACACCCCCAATCGACAAAGTAACATAACCCATCCGGGAAAACTCCGGGAAACCGGCAAATTTTTAACTGTTCCGGAGAAATAAGATGTAATGTAATAACTTACTTAAAGACATATAGATGTGAACAAAGAATTAATCATTGATTCGAACTCCACAGAAATTGTTATTGCCCTGTTAGAAGACAAGCAACTTGTCGAGTTGAATAAGGACAAAAAAAACAATAACTATTCTGTAGGAGACATTTACCTTGGAAAAGTCAAAAAAATCATTTCAGGGTTAAATGCTGCATTCGTAGACGTAGGATACGAAAAAGATGCATTCTTACACTACCTTGACCTGGGTGCCCAGGTTAACTCTCTTAACAAGTATACCAAGCTGGCTTTATCAGGTAAGAATTCAAAAATCCTTTCCATGGATAAATTTATAATGGAAAAGGATATTGAAAAAACCGGCAAGATCACCAATGTGCTTGCCAGCAACCAACCGGTTCTGGTTCAAATTGCAAAAGAACCCATATCTACTAAGGGTCCGCGCATTACAAGTGAAATTTCGCTGGCAGGCCGGTATCTGGTTCTTGTACCCTTTTCTGATCGTATTTCTGTTTCCCAGAAGATTAAAAATTCTGAAGAAAAAAGCCGGTTAAAAAGGCTTGTACAAAGCATAAAACCTGCCAATTTCGGAGTGATCATAAGAACTGTTGCCGAAGGAAAAATGGTTGCTGACCTGGATGCAGATCTTCGCTCTCTGGAAAAAAAATGGTACAACATTGTTGATAAGTTGCAAAATGCCAGACCCCCAAAAATCATCCAGGGTGAAATCAACCGTACCTCAGCCATCCTCCGCGATCTTCTTACAGAAGAGTTTAACAGCATTACCGTTAACGACCCTGTAATTTATGAAGAGCTTAAAGACTACATAAGAACAATAGCCCCCAAGAAAATTGACATCCTGAAAATGTACAAAGGGAAAATTCCTGTTTTTGAATCCCTTGGCGTTGAAAAACAAATCAAAAGTTCTTTCGGTAAAATTGTTTCTATAAAGGGTGGAACATATCTTATCATAGAGCATACCGAGGCCCTTCATGTTGTTGATGTAAACAGCGGGCACCGAATTAATGCCGATAACAGCCAGGAGTCAAATGCACTCGAGGTAAATCTTGAAGCAGCTGAAGAAATCGCCCGGCAGCTAAGGCTAAGGGATATGGGTGGAATTATTGTGGTGGACTTCATTGATATGGTAGAGTCGGGCAATCGCCGCAAACTCTTCGAAAAAATAAAGGAGGAGATGAAAAAAGACCGCGCTAAACATAACATTTTACCTCCCAGTAAATTTGGTCTTGTTCAGATTACACGGCAAAGAGTACGTACCGAAACCAATATTGAGATCCTTGAGAAATGTCCGGCTTGTGGCGGTACCGGTGAAATTAAACCCAGTATTATCCTGATTGATGAAATAGAAAACAATCTCAGGTATCTTATCCAGGAACAAAATGAGAAGAACCTTACATTGCGGGTGCATCCCTATATATATGCTTTCCTTACCAAAGGTTTATTTTCACTGAAGCTGAAGTGGATGTTAAAATACAAAACAAGGTTTAACCTTGAACCTTATATGGCTTATCATTTCCTGGAATATCGGTTTTTTAACAAACTGGATGATGAGATAAAACTTTGATTTTGCAAACAACACACTCCGCAATTTTGTTCCTGATATCAAAACAGGCTTTAAATTGCGGGTTTTTTATAAGTAATCATGACATCAGGTAAACTGGAAAATTTGATGAAAAAAGCTGCAAAGTACTGTGCATGGCAGGAACGATGCAGTTATGATGTGAGAAGAAAATACTACGATCAGGGTTTTTCTTCCGGCGAAATTGAAAAACTGATAACATGGCTTAAAACTGAAAAATACATAGATGATACCCGTTTTGCCAAAACCTATGCCAGAAGTAAGTTTAACAACAACCAATGGGGCAGGCAACGAATAGTATTGGAACTGAAAGCCAGGAATATTGATGCTTCAGCCATTGAACTTGCAATGGATCAAATCAAAGAAAAAGATTACTTACAAACCATTGAAAAGCTTGCGAAAAAGAAATGGCAACAGATCAAAGCCGGGGAACTTTTCGTTAAAAAACAAAAAACTGCTGCCTATCTCGTAAATAAGGGTTTTGAAACTGACCTGGCGATACGCACTGTTGAAAAAATTGAACCTAACAACCCGTAATATAAACTTTAGAAGAAATATAAAAATGATTTACAACGACGACATCAAAGCATTGGATAAAAGGCTTGAGGCCTTGAGGAGGTCACTTTGACCTGGATGAAAAACTGAACTATATCAAACAACAGGAAGAAAAGACCGAGGATCCTGACTTTTGGAGTAACCCCAGGGAAGCAGAAAAAATACTTAAAGACATCCGCGACCATAAAAAATGGACGGATAATTATGAGGTATCGGCTACAAGTATTGAAGACCTGAAGGTATTGTACGAATTTTATGAAGCCGGTGAAGCCGGTGAAGAAGAAATAATGGAGCAATACCGTAAGGTTTTAAAAAACCTTGAAGCACTGGAGTTTAAAAAAATGCTCAGCAAGGAGGAAGACCGCCTGTCGGCCATAGTGAATATTAACTCTGGTGCAGGTGGAACCGAAAGTCAGGACTGGGCTGAAATGCTTATGCGCATGTACATGAGGTATGGTGAAAAGCAAAATTTTAAAATAAAAATTCTTGACGAACAGGAAGGAGATGGCGCAGGTATTAAGTCTGCATCCATAGAGTTTGAAGGTGATTTTGCTTACGGTTACCTCAAAGGAGAAAACGGAGTACACCGTCTGGTAAGACTATCTCCCTTTGATGCTGCTAATAAGCGGCATACTTCTTTTGCATCGGTATATGCCTATCCCATCATTGATGAAAACATCGAGATTGAGATCAATCCGGCCGATATTTCCTGGGATACTTTTCGCTCCAGCGGCCCCGGTGGTCAGAATGTAAACAAGGTGGAAACGGCAGTCAGGTTGCGCCATGCTCCTTCGGGTATTGTTGTTGAATGCCAGGAAACCCGTTCGCAGGGACAAAATCGTGAAAAGGCCCTTATGATGCTCAAATCGCAACTATATGAAATAGAAATGCGGAAGAAGCGCGAAAAACTCGATGCACTGGAAAGTACCAAGAAAAAAATTGAATGGGGATCGCAGATCCGCTCTTATGTGATGCACCCTTACAAAATGGTAAAAGACATGAGAACAGGAGTTGAAACATCAAATGTGCAGGCTGTAATGGATGGCGAACTGGATGAATTTATCAAAGCATTTCTAATTGAATTCGGAGATGTATAGCCCTGCACCCAACAGATTTTTTTGAGAAGCTGATCTTTTACAGGTCAGCTTCTTTCATACAACGCACAGAATAACCTGTTTTTTTACTGAAGTTATTGGTTAAAAAACCTGCATTCAAAAAATGGGTATAAAACATGATGCCTCTTGATGAATCTTCTTCAGTAAACGACCATAACGCAGCATTAAAGCCCAAACCATTGAAGGAGCCGGATGGATCGCGGTAGCCCGAAGGCAACAAACTCATTTGGGTTACATTATTGGCACCACCATTGGGGTGCTCCCATGATCCTGTTCCGTCGTTTATATTACCTGTGGCTCTCAGCATGCCCCCAGCAATGGCACTAAATTCATTATTTCCGGATGAAAGGTTATTGAAGGGAGTTGCAAGGGGATCAAGATGCAGGATCAGGTTTTCAAAATCAATGATGTCGGGTATCCTGAAATCAGGTGGGCACACTCCCCTGAGATCAGTTATCACATACCAGGTATACAACTTACCATATTCAGGCAATTGGGTAGTGTCATCATCATAATAAAAGTAAAACCTGGGATCATTAAAATTTGTATAATTTCCCAATCCTGATCCGTTTGTAACGGAATCACCGTTGTTGTATGTAACTGTTCTCAGGTTTTCAGTCATCCATAACTGATCTCCTATTTTTACTGTACCATAAGTGTTTCCATCAAGGGCATCAACAGGTTTTGTGGTTTGGAAGACCTGTTCATCACTATAAAAATCGTGCTCTTCAGTTGAGTAGAAAGCTCTTACATAATAAGATCTGTCTGCTTGCAATCCTTCGGGTCTTAGAGAAATAATTCCGGGAATGACTTCTTCAAAATAAATGACATTGTCTTCTAAAGAAGGAGCCGAACTTTCGCCCCAGCAAAATCCCATTTGAGTAATCGTTGAAACATCTCCGGCTATATCGGAAGTAAAATTTGCAGAATTATCGGTAATGAAATCTGCAACAACATATTCAAAACTGGCCGGTCCTTCAGGTATAGGATCATCGTTGTTACTATCGCATGAAGTAAAGGTAAGTCCGATAATAACAAGAATACATAAATTAAGATACCTTAACCTGGTGTAAAATGGATTTTTAAAATTCATAACCCTTTTATTTCTAATCAAAAATAGTTGTTTCACAAAACTGAAACATACTGTAAAATTACGCAATTTTTAAAGCTGGTTTCTCGGTTTTCACTTTTTTGGCACTAATGGAGTATCAAAAAAAATTTAACTCCAATCAAACGAACATCTTAAAAAAATATTGTAAAATAACATACTGATTTTCAATTCTTAAACAAAATCAATTCTGATGACCAAAATCTTTCTTCTATTGTGTTTTTTATCAACAAGTTACAGCGCTGCGTTAATAACTTTCGCCTTTTGTTAATAATCTCTCACGATCTTTAATAGTTTTGTTTTTTATCTTCGCTTCACCATAATGCCTCTCCAAAGGCATTTATATCATCCCCTTTTTATCTAAGATTACATATATTTTTAAATAAATAAAATCCGGAATTATGGACAATAGTGCTTCAGCTCAAATCATAACCAAAGACAAACAAAAATCATCATCCGAAAATCTTTACCAGGAGGTATTGGGGAAACGAAAAGAACAGGAAATCATGTTTCCCGATGAATCAAATGGTTCAGATACTGAGTCAAAAAGTGTTGAAAAACAACCCGAAGCACGAACCAAATATACCTACAACCAGGCGTTAGAAAAAAGCACAGCCTACTTCAATGGCGATAGCCTTGCAGCCGGTGTATGGGTAAACAAATATGCATTAAAAGATTCACAGGGGAATATTTACGAGCTGACCCCCGATGATATGCACAGGAGAATTGCAAAAGAAATTTCACGCATTGAAAAAAAATATCCGAACCCCTTAAGCGAAGAAAAGATTTTCTATCTGTTGAAAAATTTCAAATATATTGTGCCACAGGGTAGCCCCATGGCGGGCATCGGAAATCCTTTCCAGATCGGTTCTCTTTCCAATTGTTTTGTTATAGGAAACCGCAATGCCGACTCTTACGGGGGCATTATGAAAGTTGATGAAGAACAGGTACAGCTTATGAAACGTCGCGGTGGCGTTGGTCATGACCTGTCACACATAAGGCCTAAGGGAAGCCCTGTTAAAAACAGTGCCCTAACCTCTACCGGACTGGTTCCGTTCATGGAGCGTTATTCAAACTCTACACGCGAGGTGGCACAGGATGGCCGGCGCGGAGCACTTATGCTGAGTGTTTCGATCAAACACCCCGACTCCGAAGGATTCATCAATGCCAAACTTGAAGAAGGAAAAGTTACAGGAGCCAATGTTTCTGTGAGAATTACCGATGATTTTATGAAGGCTGTTAAAGAAAATAAACCCTTCACACAACAATATCCCATTGATTCCCAAAATCCTTCTTTTCTTAAAGATATTGATTCACAGGCTTTATGGAATAAAATTGTACACAATGCCTGGCGATCTGCTGAACCCGGTATTTTATTCTGGGATACCATCATCCGTGAATCTGTGCCGGACTGCTATGCTGACCTTGGGTTTACCACTGTATCAACCAACCCCTGTGGTGAAATTCCACTTTGTCCTTATGACAGTTGCCGATTGCTTGCAGTGAATCTTTTTGGTTATGTAAACAACCCCTTTTCTTCTGAAGCAAAATTTGATTTTGACCTTTTCAAAGAGCATGTGCATTATGCCCAACGAATAATGGATGACATCATTGATCTGGAACTGGAAAAAATTGATGCTATCCTTGCCAAGATCAAATCAGACCCGGAAGAAATTCCAGTAAAGAGTGTTGAAATAGAATTGTGGAATAAGATACGCGAAAAGTGCATCCAGGGCAGAAGAACCGGCATTGGCATTACCGCCGAAGGCGATATGCTGGCAGCATTGGGTTATCGTTACGGAACTCCTGAAGCTACTGATTTTTCGGTAAATATCCACAAAACTCTCGCAATAGAAGCTTACAGATCATCATCTGTCATGGCCGGTGAAAGAGGCGCTTTTGAAGTGTATGATTCGAAAAAAGAAGCCAATAATCCATTTATTAACCGGCTTTTTGAAGCAGACAGCGACCTGAAGGAAACCATGATGAAAAACGGGCGTCGAAACATTGCACTGCTTACTATAGCCCCTACGGGCAGCGTTTCTCTGATGACACAAACCACATCAGGTATTGAGCCCGTATTTATGGTTTCTTACAAAAGAAGAAGAAAAGTAAACCCCAATGATAAAAATGTAAGGGTAGATTTTGTGGATGAGGTAGGTGACCATTGGGAAGAATACAATGTATTCCATCACAAATTTGTGGATTGGCTGACCATTCATGGTTATGATATTGATGAAGTAAAAATGATGAAGCAGGATGAACTCAATAAAATCATTGCTGAATCACCCTACCATAAAGCCACAGCAAATGATGTGGATTGGGTTGCCAAGGTTACAATGCAAGGAGCAGTGCAGAAGTGGGTTGACCATTCAATAAGTGTTACGGTAAATATTCCTAATAATGTTACAGAAGAACTGGTAGGAAAAATATATCAGACTGCCTGGGAAAGCGGATGCAAGGGTGTTACTGTGTACCGCGACGGATCACGTTCAGGAGTTTTGGTAAATGACAGTAAAAAGGAAGATGAAAATGAATTCAAAGAAACTACAGCTCCCAAAAGACCCAAAGTACTGGAAGCTGATATTGTGCGGTTTAACAATAACTCAGAAAAATGGGTAGCTGTAGTAAGTACACTCAATGACAGACCCTATGAAATATTCACCGGTAAAGCCGAAGGATTTTACCTGCCACCTTACGTTGAAAAAGGAAGAGTAATAAAAAACAAGCTTGCTACAGGTGAAAAGCGTTATGACTTCCAGTTTGAAGACCTTGACGGATACAAAATCACAATTGAAGGGCTTTCCCGTTCTTTCAACAAAGAATACTGGAATTATGCAAAACTCATCTCAGGTATCCTGCGTCATGGTATGCCTCTCCCCTCTGTAGTAGACGTTATTGACGATATGAACCTGAGCGGTGACAGCCTTCATACATGGAAGAACGGTGTTGTTCGTGCCCTGAAAAAATTCATCCCCGATGGCACCAAAGCCCAGGGTCGCATCTGTAAAACCTGTAATCAGGAATCTGTAATTTATCAGGAAGGATGCCTTATTTGTACAAATTGCGGTGATAGTAAATGTGGATAATCCGAAAAACCCCGATACCTTTTCATAATTTAGTGGCCTGAATTATGACCCCTGCCCTTCCGTCTTAAAAAAACGGAAGGGTTTTTTTATGCCTGAAATCACTTTATTACTGAACGAAAAATATTAAAAAATTATAATCCTGTGCATCTCAAACTATTCGGCTATTTCAAATGTTTATTTTTGTGGGCTTAATTTCGCTGATTTACAGGAAGCAATTATGAATTCAAATAAAAAAATACAAAAAATAATTCTGCTCATCACTTTACCGGTAGTGCTGCTTTTATTTTTTAATCAGATTGCTTTCCGCCATTATCATATTCTTGACAACGGACTTGTAATTGAGCATTCTCATCCATATAAAAACAATCCCATTAAAGGATCTCCTTTTCAGAAACATAATCATACCGACTTCGAGTACTCTATACTTGCGCAGATATCTCAAATTACCGGTTTTCTATTGTTATTGTTATTTTTTGAACTGTTTTTAAAATCGGCACTGCAAACCGGTATACCTGCTTACAGATCCAGGCTTGTTTCTGTATCATGCCGTACGACTGATTCTTTACGCGGTCCCCCTTCTTTGTAAATCATCTCCTGTACTTTATTTCTTTAATACAACCTTTTATTCAAAGGCGATATTTTATGTCCGGCATTTTATAACCGGACATATATGAAATCTATCCTATACATAAAGAAACTTGCAAGAAATCTTTTAATATGCCTGCAGGCAATTATTTACAAACATATAACCTGGTTTAATATCATGAAAAATCTATATATTACAATAATTTTATTCTTTTTAATCTTATTTACTGGAAACCCGCATTTGGTAGCGGATAACAATACCGGTGAGCAGCGGCCTCCAACGGATGCCAATATTTTTGGTCATATCATTGATGCTGAAACAGGAGAACATCTTCCTTTTGTAAATCTTCTGATCAAAGGAACCCGTATCGGAACCATTACTGATGCATCCGGACACTATATATTAACTAACCTGCCCCCGGGTAAGCATACGCTCATTGTGCAAAATATGGGTTATAGCGGTGAAGAAGTAGAATTTGAGGCCATTAAAGAACAAACGGTAGAAGTGGATATTTTGCTTACACCAACAGGTATAAATCTTGCTGAAATAGTTCTTACCTCATCTCCCACTGCCAGCGGATTTCGTTATCAACCCGACAATGTTTTTACCGGAGAGAAATTGCAACGCCGCAGTGAACCATCATTCGGAGAAATGCTTAACGGGCAGCCCGGCGTAGCCATGCGAAGCTTCGGATCGGCACCTGCACGTCCCGTTATCCGCGGTATGGATGGTGACCGCATTCTTGTACTGGAAAATGGCGAGCGCATGGGAGATATTTCGGAAACCTCAGCCGACCATTCCATCTCTTTGGACCCATTGGTTGCCAGTCGTCTGGAAGTAGTTAGAGGTCCGGCAAGTTTGCTCTATGGATCCAGCGCTCTTGGAGGGGTAATAAACCTTATGACAACCGATATTCCCGATCAGTGGGATCCGGGATTTACCGGCGTGCTGTCGGGCCAGGGTGCCACCATGAACAATATGGGAGCCGGATTTGGTAGAATTACCTATGGTGATAAAAACTGGGCAACTTCTGCAAGATTTGCAATAAGGCAGGCCGGCAACATAAATACACCGGATGGTGAAATACCCCAAACATCTATGCGCAATACCGATGGTGCTGTGGGATGGGGAATTGATAACGGCAGCCTGAATGGGGGCCTGAGCCTTTCCTTCTTTGACCAAACTTTCGATATCCCTGAAGGCATTGATGATCCTGACGAATCAATTGAAATAAGGGCCAGGAGATACTCTTTCCAGGGAAGATTCGGAAGAGAAACCGGTGGTGATTTCTTTGATAAATCACAACTACGCTTCAATGCTACTCATTTTTTTCAGCAGGAAGTAGTTATAGAGAATATGGATGGAAGCATTGCGGAAAATATTGATCTGGAATATGATCAGTATGCTTTCAGCAGCACATTAACCCTGCAGCACAAACCGCGTGGAATTTTTGACAGAGGAGCCATCGGCTTTAGTTTCCAGGGCCAGGGGTTGAATGTGGGTGGCCCGGAAGCATATACCCCCGGGGAACGAAGAATATCACTTGCAACATTCACTTTCCAGGAAATTCCTCTTTCCAACATTCTAAGGCTTCAGGCAGGAATAAGACTTGATTTCCAAAATACCACAGCGCTAAGCAATGATCTGTACCCTGATATTGACCTTAATAGAAACACTTTCAATTATTCCGGTTCAGTGGGCTTAAACCTCCGCCCATCTGAAGGTATCGAGATCGGGGGTCAGTTTGCCCGTTCACACCGCAACCCTTTGGTAGAGGAATTATTTGCCAACGGAGCCCATCTGGGAGCCGGTGTTTTTGAAATCGGAAACCCTGATCTGAAAGATGAAATTGGCCATGGTGGAGATGCTTTTATCCGTTTTACCAGGGGTATTGCTGAATTAGAGTTGGCGGCATTTGTAAATGATTTTTCCAATTACATTGTATTTCAACCCACCGGCGCAATCGATTATGAAACTGGCTATCCTGTATTCAAGTATGTTGAAGGAATGGCCCGATTGCATGGTGGAGAGTTATCGGCTGCTTTCCGCCTGGGTGACAGATTAACATACCAGGCCGGCATTGATATGGTTCGTGGACAAAGGATCATTGATAATGCGCCCAACGAAAATCTTCCCTTTATACCCCCTTTCCGGTTCAATAACCAGGCAGAATATGATTTCAACAGAGGCTGGCTGGGAGCAAGCTTTATGGCTGTTGCCAAACAGGAAAGAATTGCTCCTGAAGAGAATTCTACAGATGGATATACATTGCTGGGGTTTCAGGCCGGATACCGACTGAACTTTAATGGAAGACACGTGATCATTCTCAGGGTTGAAAACGCTCTCGACACCAAATACCGCGATCACCTGTCGCGCATCGAAGACCGGAATTTTGTGATGCCTGGGCGTAACATCAATCTAACGTACAGGTGGTTTTTCTGATCATGACAAAAAAAATCTGGCTATCTGAAAATAATTTCTGATTATTATGTTTAATAGCCGGTTTTTTATTTCCCCAATAAGAAGAATAAAGCACTGCTTTTTGTATTTTTGAATAACTTAATAATTGACTTTGTTCCATGAACAATAATTCATGTCGTAGAATGTTATTTGTATATGTCTTAATTTCAGTTGCGCCTTATTTCATAAAATATGAATTGTCAATACCTTTCTGGAGGAACTTTTAAAAAATTCCTGCTTTATTTTCTGATGATAAGTTTTCTGGTTATCCCATCATATGCACAGGATATTGCTATAGGAGGCTGGCGTCATCATTTACCCAACAGAACCGTAATATCGCTTGCCGAAGCGAACAACATCATTTATGCTGCAACGCCTTACGGCCTGCTTGAATATGATAAAAATTTCAACAGTATACGAAAAATCGACAAGGTTGACGGGCTTTCTGATTTTGGTATAAGCGTAATAAACTGGTCGGATAGCCATAACATTCTTTTAATGGGTTATTCCAATGGGAACCTTGATATTCTGAAAGACGAGCAAATCATTACTATTCCCGATATAAGACAGGCAAACATCCTGGGATCAAAAACCATTTATAATATATATTTTTCGGAAAACAAAGCTTATCTCGCCTGTGGTTTTGGTATTGTGGTATTTGACATGGATCAGTTTGTAATTCTTGACACCTGGTATATTGGCCCTGATGCCAGTATGCTCAATGTTTTTGATCTGATCATTAATGATAACAATTTTTATGCAGCCACCGAAGCTGGCCTGCTGAAAGCTTCCGTTGATGCACCAAATCTGGCTGATCACCAATACTGGAACCTGGTTCCTGAGCTAAGTAGCTATCCCAACAGTTTTAACCACCTTGAATCGCATGCCGGTTATCTGTATGCAAATTTAACATCACCGGAGGGTGACACTCTGTATTTTTCAAATGGTACAGAGTGGAGTATTTTTAACCCCAGTGTTTCCGAAGATTTTTTTAATCACAAAACCAATGTAAGATCTTCGGGTGGTTTTCTCACTATATCATCAATGGATGGTGTTTATATATTTGATGAAAGCCTTGAACTTGAAGCAAAAATCTTTTCGTATGCCGGACGAAATAGCAGTGCATGGGATGCTTTTATTGGCAAGAGTAATGTTTTTTGGGCAGCAGATAATCGTGCCGGATTAATAAGAGGAGTAATTAATGCCTGGTATGAATCCATTATTCCTGAAGGCCCACCGTATGATGAATCTTTTGGACTTACCCACAATGGCGGAGCACTATGGGTTGCCCCGGGAAGTACAAAACCCGGAATATTTAATGATCGAGGTATTTTTGTATATTATGAAAATAACTGGAATACCTATAGTCGCTGGCTCTTTCCGGAAATTGATGCTTTACGAAACATTCATCAGGTAACCCACCATCCTGGAAACCCAAAGCGGGTATTTGCATCTGCCTGGATGGGCGGTTTGCTGGAATTTGATGCCGAAGAGGGTCTCATCAACTTTTACAATGAGGAAAACAGTACACTACAACAAAGAACAGGTATAAGTGATTGGCTAAGAGTAGGTGGTTCAGCATTTGACAGCAAAGGAAATTTGTGGGTATCCAATTCAAATACACCCGTTTTTTTACACGCTCTCACTCCTGATGGCAACTGGATTGCTTTCCCCCATAACGGTACAATTGCAGATAATGAAACGGTAGGTCATGTTTTGGTTGACAATTTTGATCAGAAGTGGGTGGCTATGCCCACAGGTGGCGGAATAATGGTACTGGGCGAAGAAAGCCTGGAAAACAGTGAAGTTTTTGAAATCAGAAAACTGGGCACACAAGATGGCAACGGAGCACTTCCTAACAGCAGAGTATCGGCCCTGGCAAAAGATCAGGACGGATACATATGGGTAGGTACCGATGGGGGTGTAGTAGTTTTTTACTCACCTCAGCAGGTGTTTCGCAATGACTTCTACAATGCCCAGAGCATAATTGTATTACAGGATGGATTTGCCGGCCGACTATTTGAAAACGAAGTGATCAATACAATTTTCGTGGATGGATCAAACAAAAAATGGTTCGGCACCGAAAGCTCCGGAGCATTTCTGCTCTCGCCCGATGCCAGGGAAACCATTCTCCATTTCAATAGAAACAATAGTCCGTTGCCATCCAATAACATTCTGGATATTACCATCAATCCAAAAACAGGTGAAGTTTTTTTTGCTACTGATCAGGGGCTGGTTTCTTACAGAGGGTTTGCCACTGAAGGGCAAAGACAGCATACTGATGTGTATGCATACCCCAACCCGGTTCGCCCGGGCTACTCCGGCTATATTGCAGTAAAAGGACTGGTTACCAATGCCCGGGTGAAAATAACCGACATCAACGGCAACCTGGTATACGATACATTTGCAGAAGGCGGACAGCTGGTGTGGAACGGCCGCGATCTTTTCGGTAACAGACCATCATCCGGTGTTTACCTGGTTTTTTCTACCGACCCTGAAGGAAATGAGACAATGGTTACGAAGATACTTTTTATGAAGTAGATTGATGGGTTTAAAGGTTGATAAGTTGATGGGTTTATTAGGGGTAGACCAAGAAGACCGGAGACCGGAGAAGGGAAATTCGAATATCGAAATCCGAAATCCGAAATCATAAACTCGAAATACGAAATCATAAATTAAAAACTCTGCGTTCATTGCGAACCCTTTGCGACTTTGCGTGGAGTAATAATTAACTTATTAACCTATTAACCCAATAACCCTCCCCCATGATCCACACCACCCCGGGAATAGTACTCCACAGTTTCAAATACGGTGATTCGGGTATCATTGCCAGGATACTCACCCCGGATTTTGGGTTACAATCCTACCTGGTGCAGGGAGTGCGAAAAAGCAAATCAAGAATCAGGGCCAGCCAGTTTCAGCCCCTTACGCTGCTGGATATGGTGGTGTATACCATAAGGAGAAATCAGGACTGCAGCGCATAAAGGAAGCACGTTGCTCCCACCCTTTTCATAACCTGGCAACAGATATACGAAAAACTACCCTGGCCATATTCATCTGCGAAATGCTGATGAATGCTTTCAAACATCAGGAGCCTCAGAAAGAAGCCTTTGATTTTATCTTTCATGCCGCGCAAAAACTTGACATGGAAGAAGATAATCTGGCGATTTTTCACATGGTTTTTCTTTTGCAACTAAGCAAATTCCTTGGATTTTCACCGGGAAAAAACTACTCCGATCTGAAGTGTTTTTTTAATCTCAAGGAAGGTGTATACCAGTCGCAATACGATAATGAGAGCCTTTGTCTTACCCGGGAGGAGAGTAATTACTTTTACAGGCTGTCAGTAACCAACCTGCAGGATACATCCAAACTGGACATCCGTGCAGCCATGCGAAAAATTCTGCTGCAAAAAACCATTGATTTTTACCGGTATCATATGGAGGGGTTTAAGGAGGTAAAATCGCATCATATCTTGGAAAGTGTTTTTCATTGAATTCATTTATTACATTTGCAGGGGTAAAAATATAAAAGGGTTTTAATCAATCATCCATTCGATATAAAAAGTAACCCATGCAACAAGCAAAGGCAATTAGTTTAGTAATATCAGTATTTAATGAAGACAAAAACCTACCAGAGCTATATAAAGTTTTAATAGAAAGTGTTTCTGACTTGCCATATAGTTTTGAATTTTTATTTGTTAATGATGGCAGTACTGATAATTCCTTCACTATTTTAAGTGAATTATTACAGAAAGATCAA
>JBHEOF010000199.1:0-2724 GCA_046261715.1 Bacteroidales bacterium | reverse complement strand
GGCCAAAAATCGATTGTGTTGTGATCGGCATCAAATTTTCCGGCACTTCCAAAATGTCCCCAGCCGCTGTCCGAACCATCACCCTCGGCGCGAAACCAGCCCTGATAACCAGCCATTACAAGTCCTTTGTAACTTTTGTAATGTGTGGATTGGCCATGCTTATTTTGAGCAGTTACAACAATGGTCGAAACCGAGATAAGGATAATTAAAAGTGTTGCTATTTTTTTCATATCTTTTAAGATTGTTTTTTGATTCAGACAACCCATGGCCGCTGTATTTTAATTCTGCCAGCTTAATACAGTCACTCCCTTGTTGTCCAGATTATTCGGGATGATGTTCATTTCAAATTATTTAAGTTGAACAATCCTTTATTTTCCGAGGATCCCATTTCAAACTCCAATGTGCCACCGGTGAGCATTTCTTCGTGATTAAAAAATGCATCTTTCATAATTCCACCCTTTAATTTTACCGATTGTACATACATATTTTCAGGGCTGTTGTTATTTGCAATAATCGTAAACTGTTTCCCATTTGGCAGGTTAATTTCAACCTTATCAAATATTGGCCGTCCAATAGAATAAATAGGATCACCCGGACAAAAAGAGTAAAAACCCATGGCATTTAAAACATACCAGGACGACATTTGACCGCAATCTTCATTTCCTGCCAAACCGTTCGGATTGTTGAAATAAAGATCACTCATAATTTCATTAGTCAACTTCTGTGTTTTCCATGGCTGATTTACAAAGTTATACATGTGAGTAATGTGATGGCTTGGTTCGTTACCATGCGCATACTGGCCAATTAAACCGGTTATATCGCTTGCCGCTTCCTCTCCTGTTATAACTGAACTGGTTGAAAAGAGTGTGTCGAGATTGGCAGTAAATTGTTCTTTCCCTCCCATTAAATCAATTAATCCTGCAACATCGTGAGGCACAAACCAAGTCCATTGAAAAGCATTTCCTTCGGTATAATCGTCTTTACCATGTCGCGAAAACCGGGGATCAAAAGGTTCCCTCCAACTGCCATCTTTATTTTTCCCACGCATAAAACCGGTTTCAGCATCAAAATACTCGGAGTACTTTTTTGATTTCTCCATAAATATTTTGTAGTCTTCGGTTTTTCCCAATTCTTTTGCCATTTGAGCAATGCACCAATCGTTGTAAGCATATTCCAAAGCTTTTGAAACCGACTGGTTTTCAAGGTCAGACGGAACATAACCCAGCTCTTCATTATATAATATAGCCAGTGGCATAAGTTTTTCTTTCACTTTATTTGAAGGGAAAAGAATACCCGTTGTATCGAAAGTCACCGATTTTACCATTGCATCGTAAGCCTTTTCTACATCAAAGTTTCGAATACCTTTCATATATGCATCAACAATTACAGGTATTGAATGGCTACCAATCATGGTTCCGGTGTAATTGGCGTTTAGTTCCCACTTGGGAAGTATTCCTCCTTCATCGTATTTACAAATTAATGAGTGAATAAAATCATTATCCAGTTTGGGGTCGATAATGGTTTGTAAAGGATGAAAAGCCCTGAAAGTATCCCAAAGCGAGAAAACGGTATATATGTTTTTTCCATTAGATTGATGAATTTTTTTATCCATTCCCCGATAACGGCCATCAACATCGCTAAACAAATAAGGACTTATTGAAGCGTGGTAAAGGGAAGTATAGAAAATAGTTCTTTGGTCGTCGCTCCCACCTTCAACGTTAATTTTATTAAGTTGATTAGCCCAGTTTTTAAGGGCCGTCTTTTTTATATCATCAAAATTCCATTTGGGGATTTCTGTCTCAAGATTATTTTTGGCCCCCTTATAATCAACTGATGAGATTCCTACTTTGGCCAGTATTTCTTCACCATCTTTTAAATCGAAAGTTAAAATTGCTTTTAAGTTTTTTGATTGAATTGTATTTGTTGCGCTAAGCTCTTTGTCATTATCGTAAAAAACACATTTAAACGGTTTATTAAATTTAGCATGAAACCAGATTTGCTGATTTTCTGCCCAACCGCTTGAACCTTTGTACCCTTCTATTTCTGTATCGCTAATTATCCGAAATTCATGTTGTGGATTTCTATCAGGATAAATGGTATGAGCAAGGTCGATGATAATTCCAGCATGATCTGCCTCTTCATAAGTATATCGATGAAAACCTGCCCGTGCAGTAGCAGTTAGTTCAGCCTGAATATTGTAATCTTTTAGTTTAACTGAATAATAACCCGGTTCAGCTTTTTCATCCTCATGACTAAATCTGGAACGATATCCCGAATCAGGATCTTCGGAAGTGCCAGGGTTTAAATTTGGAGTTCCGGTAATGGGTATAAACAGGAAATCTCCCAAATCGCTTATTCCGGTTCCACTTAGATGAGTGTGGGAAAAACCAATAATCGAACTATCGGAATAATGGTATCCACCGCAGGCATCCCAACCCAATGTGCGCGTATCGGGGCTTAACTGTACCATTCCATTGGGAGTTGTTGCCCCCGGAAAAGTATGACCGTGCCCACCAGTACCAATGAAAGTATTCACATAATTCGTATTGTCTTTTTCTTTCAACACAGGTACAGTTTTAAAAGTACATGCATTTAAAAATGAAAATGTAATTATGAAGATGTATGCCAGTGTAGTATTCATTTTTGGTTTGTTTTTTTTGGTTTCTAGTTGACTAATTTGCCTTGCAAACATGTCCTTTATTCAAATTTAATATCGTTTTGGTT
>JBHEOF010000198.1:0-2733 GCA_046261715.1 Bacteroidales bacterium | reverse complement strand
AATATTGAATTTGATTCCCCTGTTTTTTAAATAGGGTGAATCTTCCTCATTATATGTTGCTTCCAAACTGTTGAAGCTAATATTTTCTGCAATTTGAAGACCGCCATACATGGCGCCGTTCACATCTCCACCAATAACCCAATAGCTTAAATCCGGAGAACCTGTTGTACGGAAAGCATAAGCCTGTTCGCCCAACTCTGATAAGCTCTGATTATTATCAGCGCCAAGTAACCCAGCGACCTGCTTATTACTTTTAACTGCAATTACAACTTTCGCATTTTTATAATTTTCGGTTAATGACGAAATATCCAGATTTTCGATGATAAAGCCCTTGTCTTCCAATACTACCTTAATATCATCGGCTGCAAATCTATGCTGTGGAACCTTTTGGTCGTAGAAAATACCTATGGTTTGTGAAACACTTGTTGTTATTTGTGATATCAAAATAACCAACACTAAAAAAAACTTAAAACAAAAATCTTTCAGTTGAGTTGTAAACGGTTTTAAAATCATAATTCAGTTGATTTTGCATTTATATTATTTTATCACTATTCCTTGTTTCGAATGACCACGGAATCAGAAAGTACATTGGACCCTTAGTTAAATTTATTTTCTTGTTTTCTATTTTTTAAGAATCATCTTTTTAACGAACTTATCATTGTCTGTCTCCAGACTATAAAAATAGAATGCAGACGATACATTTCCTATTTCAATGTCCCCGACATTCCACTGAAATGCATAATCACCCGGAGGTTGATATTCATTAACCAAAGTAGCTACACATTCTCCCAACATATTATTAACATTCAGTTTTACCTTGGCATGACTTGCCAAATGATAAGGAATAGTTGTGATGCCTGAAAATGGATTTGGGTAATTCTGCAGCAAAATGGTTTGTGACGGTTGGTCTGTAATAAAATCACTTATACCCGTTATTTTACTAAAAACAGCCGTAATATCTTTGTCATGGTTTATTAAAAAACCCACCGGATTTGATGAGCCTGTTAAATCGCCTTCCCATCCTGTGAATTGGTAGCCGTCATCGGGAGTGGCAACCAGAATTACCGATGCCCCTTTTGGATAAGAATCCAGATTGGGAGTTGCCTGCACCGAACCATTTACAGCAATTATTGTAAGTTTTAAAGCATTGGGATTGCTAAATTTTGCCAGGATATTTTTGTCTGTATCCATGACAATGGTAACTGGATTTTCGATACCAGAAAGGTCGCCCTGCCACCCACTAAATGTATAGCCACTATTTGGAATGGCTGTTACGTTTACAAGGGTTCCTTCTTCATAATAACCTCCTGCAGGATTCAGTGCTATTGAACCATTGGCAGCACTTGTGGAAAGGGTGTAAAATTGTTTTTTTTCGAAATTTGCAATTACGTTTTTGTCAGCATCCATAAGGATTGTTGCAGCAGCTTTATCCACACCTTCAAGATCTCCAGCCCAACCGGTAAAATAATATCCTGCATCAGGAGAAGCAGTTAATGAAACTACAGTCCCCTCTGTATATCCGTAAATACCTTTCCCAGGAGTAACAGAAATACTGCCGTTTACAGCGCTTGTTGCCAAGGTGTACCATGTGGTTTCAACAAAAGTGGCTGAAATGTTTTTATCTGAATTCATGTAAAGGGTGACCGGGTTTTCTGTGCCGGACAGGTCTCCACTCCATCCATCGAACTTATAGCCGGGGTCAGGAGTTGCAGTCAATACCACATTTGAACCTGCCGGATATGAACCTTCAGCCGAGCCTGCCTCAATTGTTCCGTTTAAACCATCGGTTGTCAGCGCAAATGTTTCTCCTTCAAAAGTATCGCTGACTATTTTGATGGCCGATATTTTTGCATTGTCGCTTACCGTTGTAAAAGCGATATTGATTTCTCCATCGGAAATAGTTACTTCATGGGTTTCATTGTATGCTGCGTTTTTCCCTGCTTTGGCATAAATATCAAGGTTGTTGATTACCTGTTTCCCTTCAATAGAAACATTGAACACCCGATTCCCCGCAGAAGAATGGTAAATCTCGGCAAACATCAGTGTTACCTGATAAGCTCCATTTTCCACCGGTAAATCAATAGAAAAATTGCTCCCAAATCGTTCAGTCTGATAAAGCTGGTCATCTTCTGTTCCCGATATGTCTGAAGTTGTTGAGTATTTGTTCCCATCCTGGTTTCCTGTAAAACTTGTACCGTCAGTTGCTTCATAGTCCGAACCACCAAAATTGATGGCACTGCTGACTTTTCCAAATCCGGCAAAAACAAATCTGGCATCAACTGTTTTGTTTTTATCCATCGTAATCGTAGCCGGATTTTCTGATCCCTCCACGTCACCAAACCACTGCCCAAAATAATAACCGGGGTTAGGTTCCGGGGTTAGGGTAACCTCTGTGCCTGGATTGTATTCACCTCCCGGGGGATTCAATGCTACTGAACCATACTCCGTGTTTAAAGTAAGTGTATAGGTAGGTACTTCAACAAAATCTGCTGAAATGGTTTTATCCCCATCCATAATTATTTTAGCCGGATTCTCATTTCCTGAAAGGTCTCCGCCCCATGAATGAAAACCATAGCCAAGATTTCCAATAGCGGTTACCACAACTTCGGAGCCTTGCAAAAATGAATCGAGAGGCGGATTGAAACTAAAAGTTCCGTTGCCAGTTGTTGCTGAAATGCTGTAGTAAATTTGACTAAAATTGGCAGTAATCGTTTTATTTCTATCCATGGTAAT
>JBHEOF010000197.1:0-2817 GCA_046261715.1 Bacteroidales bacterium | reverse complement strand
CCGTGTTTTTTGCGATGTGGAGAGGTATGAAAATGATGCGGAAGAGCCCATGGCAGCCATTGGAATGGGAGTTTTGTATGAAACCACCGATGACGGGTCACCGCTCAGGATGGTTACACCACAACTAAGAGAAAGTATACTGGAAGAATTCTACCGTCCTTACCATCAAAAATTTACCGGAGTTGTTGCAGCCCATTTGGAGAAATACGGTGAAGCCCGCATCATCGATGCCCACTCTTTTTCCGATACCCCATTTTTCCGTGATTTGGATCAGAGCAAAGGAAGACCCGACATATGTATTGGGACAGATCCCTTTCACACCCCGACTGAATGGATAGAATCTGCTGAAGAATTTTTTCATTCAAAAGAAATATCCCTAGCCATTGACCGGCCTTATAAAGGCTCAATCGTGCCTTTGCAGTATTACAAAAAGAACAACAATGTCAAGAGCATAATGCTGGAAGTAAACCGCAAACTTTATATGGATGAGCAAACAACTGAAAGATTAGCAAAATATAACCGTATAAAGATGTTGGTTGCGGAATTTATAAAAAGGATAAAGCTTTGCTGAAACCATTTTTTGTAAGCCAAAGGTGCCATATTGAAATTAAGTCATGGAATTGCTGGTATTATAGACGCAATTTGATAAAAACGCGTAAAACCCGAAATAAAATAAAGCTATTATTATCTATTTTTGAATCAACAAAACTTCTTATTCAAAGCCTATGACATCATCTAAAAAAGTGTTTCCTTTTATTGAACCGGCAGAGCTTGAAAAAGTGCATACATCTGGTGTCAATTACAAAAAGATGGATAAAGACATAACTACGGTGCATTATCAGTATATGTTGCTGAATGGGATCATCCCTAACACAGTTGCATTTTATGACATCGATGTTGTTCCACTTATTGATGAAATCATCCATTATTACAACGTTCTTCCAGCTAATATTTACAAGGAAGAAAACTACAATGAATCGACAGGAAAGATCAGGATCAATAAAAGAATCCTTTTCCTGAGATCTGATTTGACATTGGTGCAATTTGAAAAAACTGACCAAATGATGCTGTTCTACAGCAATACTTTAGATCACAACTATATACAGCAATGGGTGGATTTATTTGCAAACTATTTTGGAGTTTATGAGCCGGATGAAAATGCGGAAGAGGGAAACATATGGATTTTACGAAGCAGTTATTCGGGGATTTCACTGGAACCATTTAAGGTTCCTCTTCCTCGTTTGAGCATCGATACTCATTACAATGATGATTTCTTGCCAGTGCATCAGTATATTATGAAAAGATTACAAACAACCGGCGACAATGGATTGGTTCTGCTTCATGGAGACCCTGGTACCGGAAAAACAACCTATATGAGGTATTTGTCGGGCAAGTTAAATAAAAAACTTATTTATCTGTCGCGCGAGATTGCTCACAATCTGCTTGCTGTCGATTTTGTTACTTTTATGCTGGATCACCCCAATTCCATTCTGGTTATTGAGGATGCAGAAGATATAGTATCCCACAATACTGAACGATCATTTTCTATAAGCAGTTTGCTTAATATTGCCGATGGCTTGTTGAGCGATTGTCTAAACCTGCAGGTTATATGCACCTTTAATACTCATATAAGAAATATTGATAAAGCATTGTTGCGAAAAGGAAGGCTTATTGCCCTTTATGAGTTTAAGGCTTTATTCAGGGAAAAGGCCAATGCATTAAGTGTGCAGCTTGGGTATAAGCCTGACTTTAAATCAGATGCTTCCCTTGCCCAGATATACAATCAAAAAGACCCTGATTACAGCTATGAAAGATCCGGAAAGATAGGCTTTAAATAAAGAGATCAAATGAACCGAACCATGACAATAATATTGACACACACGCGGATGATTATAATTTCGCAGCATGGCAAAACATGCAGAATGAATATTGTTGGTGAGCTCTCCCGCTTGAGCGGGAACCGAATTAATAAAATTATAAACAGATGAAATCAATTTTAGTATTTGTTTTAACTGTAATGACTTTTGCAGTTCCTGCGCAGGTTACCTTTACCCTGGTATCCATACCTGATTATACACCTGAAGCAGATCAGATCTATATTGCAGGCAATTTTAATGGATGGGATCCCGGCAATACGCAATATGTGCTGGAAAAAGATGATAGTAATCATTGGCAAATTACCCTTGACGGTTTTTCAAACGGGGAAACTATTGAATTTAAGTTTACTCGTGGTAGCTGGGAAACTGTAGAAAAAGGTACTGAGGGAGAAGAAATAGGCAATCGCTCCTTCACTTTTGGAAACGGTGAAACGGTAGATATAACCATTCATAACTGGGCAGACAACAATGGGCAGGGTGGCAATTCTACAGCGGCTGAAAACGTGCATATTATCAATGAAGCCTTCTACATGCCACAATTGGACCGCAACCGCCGAATATGGATTTATCTGCCACCCGATTATGATCAAACCCAGAAAAATTACCCGGTAATATACATGCACGACGGGCAAAACCTGTTTGATGTAGAAACTTCATTTATGGGCGAATGGGAAGTTGATGAAACACTGAACGATTTAGCTGCCCGGGGATACAACGTTCCCATTGTTGTGGGTATTGACAATGGTGGAAACCACAGGGCAAACGAATATCTACCGTATTTCTTTTCAAATTTGAATGCCGGCGGCGAAGGAGATGAATACATGGAGTTTATTGTTGAAACACTAAAACCTTTTATTGATAATGAATACAGAACCCTGCCTGATCGCGAAAACACGGGCATTATAGGAAGCTCATTGGGAGGAGTAATTTCGTTATATGG
>JBHEOF010000196.1:0-2824 GCA_046261715.1 Bacteroidales bacterium | reverse complement strand
ATGGAAAACTGGCAGTTTGCTGAATTTGAAGATTCAGGTTGGCAGCAGGCAGACATGAAAGGAAAAGCCGGAGATGACCCCTGGGGTACTGATTTTTTGAAAAATGCAGGATCATCAACAACTCCATATCGACCCCTATCAGTAAATCTGAATACGCCTTTACTTGAAGTCTTTGATGAAATGCCTGACATTGTTTACGATGTAAAACCCAAATCTGATAATCACCACGGATGGTACCGGTTTGAGGCTCCTCCCGGTTTGGCGGAAATAACACTACCAAAAAATGAAGCCAGGGTTTGGGTGAATGGAATTGAAATACCAGTAAATAATGGATTGGTGAAATTGAATAATCCTCCGGTTGGGGTTTCCACTGTTGCCATACGTCTAAATATGAAACTTGGAGAATATGCCGGTGCCGCCTTTGAAAATCCAGTAAAACTAAAACTTGGTGGTGGAAAAATCAATGAAGGCCTGTGGCAGGATTTTGCGCTACCAACCTACTCAGGAATTGGCGTTTATAAACAAACCATTCATTTTAGCGAAGAAGAGGCTAATCGGGAAATAGTGTTGGATTTGGGAGAAGTTTATGTTGCGGCAGAGGTGTTCATAAACGGAAAATCAGCCGGAAAAAGAGTTGCAAAACCTTTTAAATATAATATTACAGAGTGGGTGGAACAAGGAGAAAATGAAATTGAGATCAGGGTGGCAAATACATTGGCACCCCATTATTCGCTACCTCTGCGGGCTATAAATCTAGGGCCTGTTGAATCGGGTTTAGCAGGTCCGGTTTTGTTTAGGCTGAAATAAGAATGACAGATGATCCTAATTGACCTGAGCGAAACCCATCCCGAGAAAACAGTATATCTGATGGAATTGCTTGAAAGGTTTAAATACATGTTGAAAACCTGCATTAAATCAGGCCGCGACAGTGATGGATTGCGTGTAAACATTCCGACTGGAAATGTAGTCCTTCGAAAAAGTGTATTAGTATTCAAAAACATGTTTGAAAAAGTGTGGAAATTTGCAAAAAGACGTTTGAAAAAGTGTATTTTTGTGTTGATCAAGACACAAAATGAATTACTATGGAAAGGGCGGCAATACAATATCTTTATGAATGGAAGGATAAAGAGAATAGAAAACCACTTATAATAAGAGGTGCTCGCCAGGTGGGTAAAACCTGGCTTATGAAAGAATTTGGAGAGAAAGAATATGCTCAAATTGCTTACGTGAATTTCGAGAGTTCTAAAATTTTAAAGGATTTATTTTCTGAGGATTATAATATAAACCGAATAATTAATGCGATTCAGATCGAAACAGGAGTACAAATTAATGCCCAGGATACTTTAATAATATTAGATGAGATTCAGGAGGCAAAAGGAGGGATTACTTCATTAAAGTATTTTTATGAAAATACACCGGAATATCATGTAATAGCAGCCGGGTCTTTATTGGGTGTATCACTTCATCAGCATACTTCTTTTCCTGTTGGGAAGGTTAATTTTATGGATTTGTACCCACTAAGTTTTCCTGAATTTCTAAAAGCGTTGAATCAAGAGTCTTTATTAAAATTGATTGAATCCGGGGAATGGGACCTTATTCGAAATTTCAAAACAAAATTTGCTGAGCTTTTAAGGCAATATTACTATACTGGAGGAATGCCTGAAGTTGTATTGTCTTTTCGACAAAATAAGGACTACACTGAAGTTCGACAAATTCAAAATAATATCTTGTTGGCTTATGAGCAAGACTTTTCAAAACATGCCCCTGCAGAGTTAGTTCCCCGGATAAGAATGCTTTGGAATTCTACCCTTGCACAATTAGCAAAAGAAAACAAAAAGTTTATTTACAGTGCTGTTAAAAAAGGGGCAAGAGCAAAAGACTTCGAACTTTCATTATCCTGGCTGGTTGATAGCGGCCTGATTTATAAAATCAACAGAATAAATAAGGCTGGTATTCCGCTGAAGGCCTATGAAGATATGGATGCTTTTAAACTGTTTATTGTCGATGTTGGCTTACTTGCTGCAATAGGTAATCTTGATGTAAAAACGTTACTTGACGGAAATACAATTTTTGAAGAGTTTAAAGGAGCGTTGACAGAGCAATATGCATTGCAGCAATTAAAAACGATACCTGATATTCCCATATATTATTGGTCAGCAGATAAAGCGAATGCTGAAATCGATTTCGTTATTCAACACCTGGGCAATGTTGTTCCAATTGAAGTAAAAGCAACTGAAAATTTACAAGCGAAAAGTTTAAAATCTTTTAAGAAGCGATATCCGAAGTCGATTGCAGTTAGGACGTCGATGTCAGATTACAGAGAAGAAGATTGGCTGGTTAATGTTCCTTTGTATGCAATAAATTATTTACATCAACAGCGCATCTGGAAAGTATGTTTTTAAAATGGATGAAAGATGAAAATACCAAGAATGGGATTAAGGAAAATGAATGGTCTGGCAGCTGTTCTGATTACAGCTGTATTTACAATGTTGGCTTGCACCAATCAATCTGCAGATCCATTAAAAGAAGCGTTCGTTACCCCACCAGATTCATCAAAACCAGGTGTTTATTGGTATTTCATGGATGGTAACCTGAACCGAGAAGAGATGACCAAAGACCTGGAATCAATGAAAGAAGCGGGAATCAATAACCTGATTTTTCTTGAAGTGGGCATTGGGGTTCCACGCGGTTCGGTTGATTTTATGAGCGAAGAGTGGCAGGAGTTATATGTTCATGCCGTTCGCGAGGCGGAGCGGCTGGGCATTAGGATATTACTTGGCGCAGGGCCCGGTTGGTGCGGCAGTGGCGGCCCGTGGGTAAAACC